>CAKSJC010000007.1 GCA_934462885.1 uncultured Eubacteriales bacterium
ATATAATACAATGCGGAGTTCCCCGTTTCACGGTTTGCGGATCAAAGCCGCTATTGTCGGTATTTCACCCGCCGCTTGCTGAGAAACGGGAAATCTAAAAAAATTATAAGGTGAAAGGATTATTCCGAAAATGATCACAAAGGAAAAAAAGCAGGAAATTATCGAGAAGTACAAAGTCCATGAGGGCGACACGGGTTCTCCCGAAGTTCAGATCGCTATTCTGACTTACAGAATAGAAACACTGACAGAGCACCTCAAGTCCAATAAGAAGGATCATCACAGCCGCCGCGGTCTTAACAAGATGGTAGGCCACAGACGTAACCTTCTCGGATACCTCAAGGACAACGATATTGAGCGCTATCGTGCCATCGTTGAGAAACTCGGTCTGAGAAGATAATTTTCCCGCATTTCGGAAAAAAAGCGTAAGTTTAGCTGTAACGGAGACGTCTGAGACGTTCCCGTTACAGCAAAATTTTGCTTGCATCGCTTTGGATTAGCAGTTAAACAAGTATCAAAAAATTTTCGGTATTTGTTTAAGTGCTGAACCTCTGCGATGCATTCAATTAAAAAATCACAGAAAGGTAAAGCAAAACAATGTTTGAAAAGTACAGAACTTTTTCATATGAGCTTGCAGGACGCCCTCTTGTTATCGAAACAGGTAAAATGGCGGGACTTGCAAACGGCTCTGTTCTCGTAAGATACGGCGATACGGCTGTTCTTTGCTGCGCTACTGCTTCCGAAAGACCTCGCGACGGCATAGATTTTCTTCCCTTGTCTATCGATTTTGAGGAAAGACTTTACGCAGTCGGCAGAATTCCCGGTTCTTACCTCAAAAGAGAGGGAAGACCGTCCGAAAAGGCGATACTTACTTCACGTGTTATCGACCGTCCTATCAGACCTCTTTTCCCGAAAGATCTCCGCAATGATGTTGCGATATCTCTTTTGGTTCTTGCGGTTGATCATGACTGCTCTCCCGAGATCGCAGCAATGATAGGCGCGTCAATAGCTCTTTCTATCTCGGATATTCCGTGGAACGGACCGATAGGCGGTGTGTTCGTAGGTCTTACCGAAGAAGAAGGGCTTATCATAAATCCGACAGCCGAACAGCGTGACAGAAGCAGCCTTGAACTTACGGTTGCCGGAACAAAAAAGAAAGTCGTTATGATCGAAGCCGGCGCTGCTGAAGTTTCTGACGATAAAATGTTTGAAGCTATTATGCTCGCACATGAAGAAATAAAGAAACTCTGCGACTTTATTGATACGATTGTAGCCGAAGTCGGAAAACCGAAGTTCACTTATCCGTCTGCCGAGATTGATCCCGCTCTTTTCGACGCGGTATATGATTTCTGCGCAGAGGATGTAAAGGTAGCTCTTGATACGGATGACAAGAACATTCGCGATGAAAGGATGGCTCCGATTGCAGAAGCTGTCTATAACAAATTCGACGAAGGCAAAGAAGAAATGCGCGTCGTTCTTGACGAAGTTCTTTATAAAGTACAGAAGAAAATCGTCCGTCGTTGGCTCCTCGATGACGGAAAGCGAGTTGACGGAAGAAGAATGGATCAGATTCGTCCTCTCGCCGCAGAAGTACACCTCTTTAATCGCGACCACGGCTCGGGTATGTTCACGAGAGGTCAGACTCAGGTCATGACTATCGCAACTCTCGGACCTATCTCCGACGTACAAATGCTCGACGGTATTTCCGACGAAGAGACAAAACGTTATATGCATCACTATAATATGCCCGGATATTCTACCGGTGAAGCTAAGCCCGTAAGAAGTCCCGGAAGACGTGAGATTGGTCACGGTGCTCTTGCCGAACGTTCTCTTATTCCTGTGCTTCCTTCAGTTGAAGAGTTCCCTTACGCTATTCGCTGCGTTTCGGAAGTTATCAGCTCAAACGGCTCTACATCGCAGGCGTCAGTCTGCGGCTCCACGCTTGCTTTAATGGATGCCGGAGTTCCGATAAAAGCTCCGGTTGCCGGAATTTCCTGCGGCCTTATAACCGAGGGAGATCGCTGGATGACTATGATTGACATTCAGGGGCTTGAGGATTTCTACGGAGACATGGACTTTAAGGTAGCAGGTACTCACCGCGGTATTACATCCATTCAGATGGATTTGAAGATTGACGGTCTTACTCCGGAAATAATCAAGGAAGCTCTCGCTGTAACTCATAAGGGTCGCGATTATATCATTGATGAAGTTATCCTCAAGGCTATACCCGCTCCGAGATCGGAGGTTTCCGAATTTGCTCCGAAGATGCTTTCGATGAAGATACCCGTTGACAAGATCTCCGAGGTAATCGGTAAGCAGGGTAAGGTAATTCAGGGAATCGTAGCCGATACGGGAGCGAAGGTAGACATTGAAGACGACGGTTCGGTATTTATTTCTGCCGTTTCAAAATCATCTATCGAAGCTGCAAAGGGAATGATTGAAGGGATCATTTTTGAGCCTGAAGTCGGCGCAATCTACGAGGGCGTTGTAACGAGGATAATCCCGATCGGCGCGTTTGTTGAATTTGCTCCGAAAAAAGAAGGTCTTGTTCACATTTCGAAGCTTGACAAGAAGAGAACCGAAAAAGTTGAAGACGTTTGCAACGTAGGCGATCGTATCAAGGTCAAGTTCCTCGGAACAGACGAAAAGGGAAGACTCAACCTTTCACGTAAGGACGCTCTTGACTGATTGAGGTTAAACTGAATTAACAGACGCGACCTCATTGATGATTTTTAACTAAAATATCGGAGGAAAAGCGAGCGTTAAAAACTATGCTCTGAAATCAAACAGGAGAAGAGAACCTTTCAAAAAACATCAAGCAATCTACAGGAGCTGCAGACAACCGTTATACGGTTGTCTGCAGCTCATTTGGTTAATTTTACGTCGGAATTATTCCTCAAACGCTCGTTTTTGTGAAAAATACTTGATTTAATCGACAATATATAATAAAATAATATAAGCAGTATGTGCGATAGATCATATTAAACGAAGAGATATTAAATTGAAGCTATGTAAGGAGCATGCAGAAAATTGAATAATAATCCTGATAAAAAACGATTTTTGAATAGCGATTTTAATGAAGATAATAATATAAAAAACATAAGAAGCAACAATAACGTAAGCCGCCCCGCCACAAGCGGCGCAACTCCGCGGCGCCGTCCGCTAAATGATGAGGAGAGGCGCCGCTTAGAAGCGGCGCGTCAGGCAATGCTTAACGCCAATCTGAGAGAGGATCAAGATGCCCCGCGAAAAGCAAATTATTCTGCAAAAATTTCTGATTATGACGAGGAAAAACGCCGCAAAAAACTTGAAGAAGAATATCTCTTTGGTGAAAAAGCAGTCAAGCCAAAGCTTCATCCGTCGCAACGAAATATAGAATTAAAAAATCCTCATCCTGCGGAAACAAAAACAGTTTACAGAAAATTCAGATTGAATGTGGGAACGGTGGTTTTTATTCTGATAATAGCCGCTGTGATAGGTTTATCGATAAATAAGATAGCCAAAAACGTGTCTGACAATGAGAATAAAAACGTAGTAAAAAATATTGACGACGATACTTCTTTTGTGATAAGCGATACCGATTCGAATTCATCTTCAACTGCCCCGATAAGTGATCCGATAGATGACCGCGAACTTGTGCTTTACGATGCTGTTTCTGTAAACAACAGTACAGAGGATGAGGGAAAACTTATACTTGTGAACTACGACCATGAGTATAAGAAGGCCGATTCGGTTGAGACGGTGAATGTTTATGAAAACAGAACCGGAACTCTCAAAGTTTCAACGACGCTTATCGAACTTGAAAAAGATACATTTGCCGCTCTTGAAGCCATGTGTGCAGATATGGTTAAGGAAACAGGATGCCTGGATCTCATGATTGTAAGCGGTTACAGAACGAAGAAGGATCAGGAAGATGTATACGCATCCTATCTTAGTTCAAAGGGAGAAAAATATACAAAAGCATATGTCGCCGATCCCGGATTCAGCGAGCATCACACGGGACTCGCCTGCGATTTGTCTACCTATACCTCCGACGGAAAATCAGTTCCTATTTCAGAAAGTGATTACGGCTATTTTGTGAACGAAAATTGCTCGGATTACGGATTCGTTTTGCGGTATCCGGCGGATAAAGCGGATATAACAAAGATTGCGCATGAAACATGGCATTTCAGATATGTCGGTTTGGATCATGCGAAAGCTATGGAAAAACTTAATATGTGCCAGGAAGAGTATATTGAGATGCTGAAGAGCTATACTTTCGAAACTAAAGTATTCGGAGTTTCGATGAACGGAGACGAAGTCTTGCTCTCTGACGTGCAGCTCTCGGATATTCCGACTGACTTTGAGGGATCACTTATTTACTTTGTGCCGCTCTCTGACGGCGATACAACTGAAATAAAGATACCGAGAGGTGAAAAATACTCGGATTATGAGATATCCGGAACGAATGCCGGCGGATTTGTAGTTACCATACATATGTAACTTGTCTGCCGGACAATACCGAGTCTTATGATGTGTCGTTCGATTCCGCTTGAGTTTTAGTTATATTTCAATCAATATTTCACATAATATCAAATTTCCGTCACATTCTCCGATTATAATAAAAGCACAAAGAAAAAATTCGGAGGTAAAGATATGAACGAAATTGATTATAACAAAAATAATACCGGTGAAAATAGTGACGTGAATAAAAATATTGCGGGCGCTTCTTCAGATGGCGCTAATACAAATGTAAACGCAAGTTCCACAAATTTCAATTCCGGCATGAACAACGCAAATATGTCCGGAAACGCGGATAGGCAGTTTGATAGTTATTCTGAACAGAATAACTCGGGATACAATAATCAGAACTCATACGGCGGAGCGTATTCGAATTCATATGCGCCGAGATATGAAAATCCAAAGCAGTATTCGGGGCAGATATCATATGTTCCGTATCCCTCGGGAAAGAAAAGCAAATCGAAAAACGGAGTATCTGCAAAGGCTGTCGCATTGATATGCTGCTTTACGGTACTTGCGTCAGGTTGCTTTGGATTTGCTGGAGCATATGCAGCATCGTATTTAAGCAGAAGAAATTCTGCTTTGAACCAATCTGATAATATAACGAATGACGGAAACGTGAATATTTACAGAGGCGTAGATGAGATTCCCGTAACGACAACGACAAACGGAGAAGCGCTCTCTACTGCAGAAGTTGCTGCCATGGTAAAGGATTCGGTAGTTGAGATAGTAACCGAAAACAGTGTTCAGAGCGGATGGTATCAGTATGTTACAAAAGGCGCAGGTTCAGGCGTGATTGTTTCATCTGACGGATATATTCTGACAAACAGTCATGTTGTATGCAATGAAGATACACAGAAACTTGCTGATAATATTACGGTAAGACTTACAAACGGCGACGAGTATACAGCCGAGGTAAAAGGATATGACGCGGATGCGGATATCGCGGTGCTGAAAATTGATGCAGATGGGCTTACCCCCGCAGTTTGCGGAAACAGCGACAACCTTGCGGTCGGTGAAGAAGTAGTCGTAGTCGGAAACCCGCTCGGCAAGCTCGGCGGAACGGTTACAAACGGTATTGTAAGCGCGACAGAGCGCGAGATACAGATAAGCGGCGTTACTATGACTCTTATTCAAACTAACGCTGCCGTAAACCCCGGCAATTCGGGCGGCGGTATGTTTAACATGAAAGGAGAACTCGTCGGAGTCGTCAACGCAAAGTCAAGCGGAAGCGGTATTGAAGGACTTGGATTCGCTATTCCGGTAAACGATGCTGTCAATGTTATGAAGCAGCTTCTGGAATACGGTTATGTCCGCGGCAAGCCGATGATAGGCGTAACATTTGCCGAAGTAAGCAATTCCTCGTTTATGTTCTATTATGACCTCAAAGAGGGAATTTATGTAAGCGACCTGACAAAAGGCTATAACGACGATGTTCTTAAAGTAGGAGACAGAGTTATCGCCGTAAACGGTACGGAAATATCTTCATATAACGATATAAAGAGTATCGTCAGCGCTTCTGATGTCGGGGATGTTCTGACTTTCCAGATATACCGTGACGGAAAACTTATGGAAGTAGAAGTTACCTGCTACGAGAAAGTACCCGACGGAGCGGCGGGCGTCGATTTCGGAAATAATTCAAAAGAAGAAACGGCAAAACCGGTTCCGAACGAGAACATCTATGATGCGAAAGAATTTGAGGCAGGCGAAGGACCGGATACAAATCAAACGTTTGACGCCGACATCTTTTTTGGAAATAAAGCCGACATCTTTTTTGGAAATAAAAAAGAAACTGCAATGCCGTAAAACGGTAAATTAACGCAAAAGAGGGGATACTTTACTGTGTCCCCGTTTTGCGTATGATTGGAGTGTAAGAAAACGGTACTTTCGTGGTTTAAAAACGTTCTCGCACTTCCCAAAAACTAAAAGCTTTGAAAAGCCGTTCAAAAACGTATCCGATAAATAACATGAAAATACTTCGAAAACTTTTTCGGTACCCGGACAGCAATTTTATGTGAAAGTGACGATAAACTTTCAAAAGATGGAGAGGAACAGACGCATATGTATAATATCTTAGTAGCAGACGATGAAGAAATGATCCGCAAACTTATCGCAAAATACGCGACATATGAAGGACATACCGTTGAAGAAGCAAAAGACGGCATGGAGGCGGTAAATAAATGCCGCGCCGGAAACTTTGATATTGTTATAATTGATATCATGATGCCGGAGCTTGACGGGTTTTCGGCTTGCCGAGAAATAAGAAAGTTTTCAGAAGTTCCGATAATCATGCTGTCGGCAAGGGGAGAAGAATACGATAAAATAAACGGATTCGGACTTGGTATAGACGATTATGTGGTTAAACCGTTTTCGCCGAAAGAACTTATGCTCAGGATAGACGCGATAATGAAAAGGAGCGTCGGAAGCGGAACAAAAAAAGAAAATGCTGCTTCCAAAAACGAGGTGGCAGTATTTGCAGACGGCGGACTGAAGGTCGACTTTACCGCCAGGATAGTATATATTGACGGAAAAAGAGTTGAAATGACTCCGAAAGAATACGATCTTCTCTTTTATATGATAAAGAACAAGAACATAGCCCTGACAAGAGAAAAACTCATAAGTAATGTTTGGGGTTACGATTACTACGGAGATGACAGGACTCTTGATACGCATATAAAGCTTCTCAGAAAGAGTCTCGGAAAGTATTCCGACTTTATAGTTACCCTGAGAGGAGTTGGATACCGTTTTGATGCGGAAAAATAAAAACGGAGCAAAAAAAGAGCGGAGTCTGAGAGAAAAGCTTCTTTTTTCATTTGCTCTGTTCGTGTTTATAGTTATAGTTGTGCTTTGGGCATTTCAAACCTTTTTGCTTGATGATGTTTATATGAACTTAAAGCTCGGTGAACTGAAAAAATGCGCTTCCGAGTCCGATAACCTTGCCGAATCGGATACCGAAGAAATTTCCGAACGACTTGGCGCAATTTCGAAAAAATTCAACATATGCATATCTGCGTACAAAGTTGAGGATACGCTTTACGGAAAAACGGCTGAAAGCGTTGCGGACTGCCATGTTAATTCGTTTTGTTTTATCCACAACGTCAGATCCGACAATATGCTAAACAACCTCTACTCATCCGCAAAGGAAAACGGCGGCGAGTATATGGAAAGATTTTCTCTCGCGTCTGTTTTCGGGAAGCGGCCCGGAAGCAACGACGATACAAGCGAAAATGTAGTTATCTCAAAGATCATAAAGAAGGATTCGTCAGAACTTTTTGTTGTTTATAATACAGAACTATTGCCGCTTGATTCAACCGTCTCCACTCTGAAAGTTCAGCTTATTTATATTACTCTTATTTTAACGGTGATAGCGCTTTTTCTTGCTTATTTTATTTCGGCGCGTATTTCAAAACCTATACGGGAGATGAGCGGGGAAGCTTCCAAGCTTGCGCTTGGAAACTATAACGTAAATTTTGACGGCGGCAACTGCCTTGAAACTGTAAATCTGTCGATAGCATTGAACAGAGCCGCATATGAGCTTTCAAAGCTTGACAAAATGCAGAAAGACTTGATAGCTAACGTCTCACACGATTTGCGGACTCCTCTCACTATGATCGAAGGGTATACGGAAGCAATGCGCGATCTTCCGGGTGAGGCAACTCCGGAAAATATGCAGATAGTCATAGACGAAACAAAACGTCTTACATCTCTTGTGAACGATATGCTTGAGGTTTCGCGCTATCAAGGCGGTATGCAGAAATTAAACATTACTCGCTTTAATTTTACGGAAGTTATACGTACCACTCTTGAAAGATACGCTAAACTGCGAGAGCATGAGGGATATGCGATTGATTTTGTCGCAGACCGCGATGTTTTCGTCCGCGCCGATGAAGGAAGAATACTGCAAGTGGTGTATAATCTTATTAATAACGCCGTAAACTACGTTGGAGAAGATAAGACCGTCATAATAAGACAGATTGTAGAAGAAGGATCGGTTCTTCTTGAAGTTGAGGATCACGGTATTGGTATACCTGAGGACGAGTTGCCGCTTGTTTGGGAAAGATATTATAAAGTCAACGACTTTCATAAGAGAGCAAATATGGGAACCGGCTTGGGACTTTCCATCGTAAAGAATATTCTTCTTCTGCACGGCGCAGAGTTTGGCGTAAAAAGGTGCCGGAAAGAGGGAAGCATATTTTGGTTTAAACTTAAAACGGATGATGAAAAAGACGTATGAATATAGCTGAAAAGCGGCGGAAACGCCGCTTTTCAGCTATTGGAAGTTTGCACAAAGTTTTTGCGACGAAAAAAATAATTTTTGTTTTATCACTTTACATTGTTAAAATCATGGTGTATAATTATAGGTGTAAAAGTGATGTTGCGGTGCGCTTTGGTGCCCGCTTTTATATTATGGAGGCAAAATGGCTCACCAAAGAAAAAACGATATGAAAGATTATCTCTTCGAGGCTATCCTGTCCCTTGAAACAGTAGAAGATTGCTATAATTTTTTCGATGATATCTGTACCGTAAAGGAGCTTGAAGAAATGGCAAAGCGTATGTGCGGTGCAAAGATGCTCGATGATAATAAGATTTATACGGAAATAACGGAAAAAACCGGACTTAGCACAGCTACGATTAGCAGAATAAACCGCTGTCTAAAATATGGCAGCGACGGATATAGCTCTGTTCTTGCAAAACTTGCCGCGCGCGGTGTAAAGTCTCCGAAGAGCATTGAAACCGAAACTGAGGCAGACGGCGAAAATGATTGACGGTTACAAGGTTTTAGCTCCGGTTTACGACAAACTGAACGGAGATGTGGATTACGTAAAATGGGCAGACTTTATTGAGGAATGTTACAAACGCTTTTCTGCCAAAAAAATTGAATCTGTTCTGGATATGGGATGCGGCACGGGAAGTATGACTATGGAACTGGCACGCAGAAATTATGATATGACAGGACTTGATATATCCGAAGATATGCTTTCGGTAGCGGAGCAAACCTCGAGAGAGACAGGCCTTAAAAACATCCTCTATATTTTCGGGGATATGTGCTCATTCGAACTGTACGGAACGGTCGACGCCGTTATATGCTGTCTCGACGGGATAAATCATATCACAAAACGAGAAGATCTTAGTGCTTGTTTTGCGCTTGTTTCAAACTACTTAAATCCTGACGGACTTTTTGTTTTTGACGTCAATACTCCCCACAAATTCAAAACTCAGTATGCGGATCATGACTATATTCTTGAAGAGGACGGAGTCGTGTGCTGTTGGAGAAACAGACTCTCCAAGAAAAAAGATACGGTTGACTTTTATCTGACGGTATTTAAGGAAGATGAAGATGGCAACTGGAAACGTCACGACGGCGTAGAGCGCGAACGTTCATACGGAATCAAAGCGATCAAAAACGCTCTTGAGGAAGCAGGATTGCTTTTTTGTTCGGTTTTCGCGGGTTACGAATTTGAAAAAATAAATGATGATACGGACAGATGGTACATCGTCGCAAAAAAGAAATAAAGTAAAAAGCCGTGCGCAAGTGTGCTCTGCACCAATTTGAGAATCGAGAAGAAATTTTCCGCCATTGCGTTGTCATAAGGATTTCCCTTACTTGACATTGACGGTGTAATGTGGTATAATTCAGTGAGCTTAAAATACCGATTGGAAGTGTATTGAAAGCCCCGGTCACTGTGGAGTTGCAGCTCTCCGGTGACCTTCTCTTTTCTCTTAGCCGCCTTTATCGTATCAAGTACAAGGCTGACCGTCTGCTGTGTACCGGTTTTGTATGCAACAATGCTGTTGTCATACAGATCACGGATGATGGACAGGTACAGTACACCCTGCGCGGTGTGAATATACGAAATATCCGTCGCCCACTTCAGGTTCGGTCTGTCTGCGTGAAAGTTCTGATTCCAAAGATTCCGGTATTTGTGCAGATGCTGATTGTATCTGTAAAATTTTTTTCGGCGTATCACAGACAGTAAATTGTACTTCCGCATGACTCTGAGTACGGTTTTCGGGTTCTTGTGAATGCCATTTCGCTCCAACCGGATATATACGCGGCGGTATCCGTAGGTTTTGCCGCACCTATCCTGACATTCTCCGATTTTTTCGGCAAGCTCAAGATCTTTCGCAGGCTTATCCATTCTTTTGACGTAGTCATAGTACCCGCTTCTGGACACTTCGAAGAACCTGCACATTTCACTGACAGAATATTTTTCCGTATAACGATAGATTACCATGTATTTGATCTGTGTCCTCACTTCCTTTCTGTGAGCGAGAGAAAATCCCGCATCAGTTCGTTTTCCATCTCTAATTGCTTTATCCGTGCTTCTTTGCGAGCCAGCTTATACCGTAGAGCGGCAAGTTTGTCTTCCTCACTTACCAGGCTGTCTTTTGCCGGTCTGCCTTTCTTTTGGATTGCTATTCCGGCTGCTGCTTTTCGCTGCTGTTCGTTGTAACGTGTAATGAAATTGTGAACCTGTTTGCGGCTGAAGCCAAGTCTTTCCCCGATTTCTCTCTGCGTCTTTCCCTGCTCCCTTAACGCCAGTATTTCCTTTTCATATTCCTTGATATGTCTGTATCCTCTTGGCATAAAAATTCCCTCCTATGGCTTTCTTTTATTATACCATAGGAGGGCTCTTTTTGTCTTTGTCCGTTTTTTATGGTTCGGTGCAGTTTGACGAACGGCTTTTTGCGTTTTGCGGGGCTTGCGGTGCAAAATATATAAACCGTGGGAAATCTGCTTTTATTGACAATATTTACTTATTGTTGTATAATTAAAAAGAAAATTTAAGATAATTAAGAGACGGTTTCTCGATATTGGATAAATATACTGTACTGAAAAAATACTTCGGATATGACGAATTTCGTCCCGGACAAGCCGAGATTATAGATAAGCTTGCGGAAGGTAAAGATGTCGTTGCCGTAATGCCTACCGGAGGCGGAAAATCACTATGCTATCAGATCCCTGCGCTTATGTCGGACGGAATAACGATAGTTGTCTCTCCGCTTATTTCTCTAATGAAAGATCAAGTTCTCTCGCTCGTGCAAAGCGGAGTCCGCGCCGCGTACATAAACAGTTCTCTTACGACTCGGCAGTACTACAAGGCTGTGTCTAATATGAGAGACGGTGTTTACAAAATTATATATGTTTCGCCGGAACGACTGTCAAGTGATTCTTTTCTCTCAGTTTGCAGATCGCTTGATATCAGACTTATCGCGATTGATGAAGCTCACTGTATTTCAGGGTGGGGACAAGATTTTCGTCCGGCGTATCTCGGAATATCTAGTTTTATTGACTCGCTTCCGTTGCGCCCAACGATCGGCGCGTTTACCGCCACTGCCACGGAGCGCGTGCGTCAGGATATAGTGGAATATCTTGAGCTTTCCGCTCCTTTTGAAATAACGACGGGTTTTGACAGACCGAATCTGTATTTTGATGCGGTACAAACCACAAAAAAGACAAAGCAGGGAGAACTGTTAAAGCTCCTTTGCGAAAGATACGCGGGAAAGTGCGGAATAATTTACTGCGGTACGAGAGGTATGTGCGACGAACTGTATTCTCTCCTGAATTTAAAAGGGTACAGAGCGTCTAAATACCACGCAGGACTTTCCGACGAAGAAAGACACTGTGCTCAGGACGATTTTATATTTGACAGATGCGATATTATGGTGGCAACGAACGCTTTCGGTATGGGGATAGACAAGTCGAACGTGTCGTTTGTTATCCATTACAATATGCCGAAAGATATCGAGAGCTATTATCAGGAAGCGGGACGTGCGGGACGCGACGGAAAAAACGCCGAATGCATTATGCTTTGGAGTGAGTCCGATATAATGCTTAATAAATTCCTTATAGAAAAGTCGGAAGAAAACTCGGATATTCCGCCTGAAATGCGCGCTCAGATAAAGAAAAACGAGTTGTATAAGCTTAACTTGATGACCGATTACTGCCGCACTATCGGGTGCCGCCGAGCATTTCTTCTTCGCTATTTCGGAGAAGAAACAGCTGAAAAATGCGGCAATTGCGGTAATTGCAACGGAGAGTATAACGTACTCGACGTGACCGAGGACGCAAAAAAAATTCTTTCCTGCATTGCAAGAACAGATAATACTTTCGGTTTGTCGACTATCTCGGCTATTCTTCGAGCATCAATGAACGAAAAAGTTGAACAGTATTCACTCGATGAAATATCTGTGTATGGTATTATGCGGGGAAAAACAGAGAAATATATAAGGAGAATAGCAGATGAACTTAGGATGCAGGGCTACCTGTATCTTGACGGCGAATACTGCGTTCCGACGGTTTCGAAGAAAGCTGAAAAAATCCTTTACGGGAACGAACATATATTTATGCGCGAGAGCGTAACTGTTCCGAAAACGGAAAAGAAGAAAAAAACGGCGGAAGCCTGCTCGGAAAACGGCGGACTTCTCATGCAGCTTAAAGCCGAGAGGGCAAAGATAGCAAGAGCGCTTTCCGTTCCGGCTTATGTTATTTTTTCTGACGCCGCGCTTTACGATATGTGCAGGATAATGCCTCGCGATAAAAGAGAATTTCTAACTGTATCCGGGGTCGGAAAAGTCAAAGCAGAAAAATACGGCGAGGATTTTTTAAGTATAATCGGGAAATTCAGATAAAAAAGGAGGACGCCTTGAAAGTTCTTATTTTATCAAGAAGTATGGGCGGCGGACACAATACAGCTGCGAAAGCTATGTGCGAGGCGTTTGAGCGGCGCGGAGTCTTTGCTGAAATGGTTGACGGAGCCGTATTTACAACAAGATTTATAAAAGACGCGTCGTCATATATTTATGTAAAATCAGTTCAGCGTACACCTCGTCTTTTCGGAGCTGTCTATAAATTAGGTGAGGTGATCTCAACTCCGCGATGTAAATCGGTAATTTATCTCGCAAATCACAAAGGCGCGGGCCGTATGTTTGATTATATAAAAGAAAACGGGTTTGACGCGGTTGTATCTCCGCACCTTTACCCCATAGAAACGCTGACATATCTGAAGAGAAAAAAAGGATTAAAGATTCCGTGCTTCGGAATAGCTACCGACTATACCTGCATACCGTTTTGGGAAGACTCGGAAATGGATCTTTACTTTATTCCTTCAAAGGAACTTGAAGGAGAGTATTTAAATAGAAAAATGGATGAGAAAAAACTCATCCCGACCGGCATTCCCGTATCTGCAAAATTTAAGAACAAAATTCCGAAAGAAGAAGCGAAAAGAAAACTGGGACTTGATGAAAGCTCGAAATACTATCTTGTTATGTCCGGAAGTATGTGAGCCGGAAACGCGCTTGAAATTTCGCAAAATCTTCTGAAATACGAAAAAGACTGCAAGCCGATAGTTATATGCGGTAATAACGCAAGGCTTTATGAGAAAATGAAGGAATCTCTTTTAAATTCGGCAGTTGTTGTAGGGTTTACAGATAAAATCGAACTTTACATGAATGCCTCGGAGGCAGTATTTACCAAAGCGGGAGGACTTACAAGTACGGAAGCTGCGGTATTCGGTATTCCGCTTGTCCATACATCCCCGATCCCTGGGTGTGAGACGGAAAATACGGAATTTTTCACCGAAAAAGGAATGTCAATACACGACGACAATCCCGAAACTCTTGTTAAAATGGCGCTGAAACTGACGTCTGATCCTTCGGCGGTAGAACGAATGGTAAATTTGCAGGCAAAATATATAAACAAAGACGGAGCGGATGATATCGCAGATGCAGTCATCAAATATGTGAACAAACAAAAAGATCGTTGAGCAAAAAACGGAAGACATTTCACTCGGATAGGTATTTATGAAGAAACTGGCAATCGGAATACTGGCACACGTTGATGCGGGAAAAACTTCCCTTGCGGAAGCGCTCTTATATAAAAGCGGAAAAATAAAAAAACTCGGCAGAGTTGATCATAGGAATACGTATCTCGATACGCATGAGTTTGAAAGAGCGAGAGGGATAACTATATTTTCAAAGCAAGCAACTTTAACTATGGGAGATATGGATATAACTCTTCTTGATACACCGGGGCACACGGATTTTTCCGGGGAATGCGAGCGTACGCTTTCCGTTATCGATTACGCAATACTTGTAGTAAGCGGGCTTGACGGAGTTCAGTCTCATACCGAGACTATATGGGAGCTTCTTTCGAAATATAAAATCCCGACGTTTATTTTTATGACAAAAATGGACCTGTCGCAAAAAAGCAGGGAAGAGCTGCTAAGCGATCTTTCGTTCAATCTTAGCCCGCAGTGCGTCGATATGACGGATGAGAGCGAAGAGCGGGATGAACAAATCGCCATGTGTGATGAGACGCTTCTCGAACAGTACGCCTCCGGAGGGAAAATATCATACGAAGATATAAAAAAACTGGTCATTGAGATTAGATGGACTCGATAGATTTACAGAAGATCTTGACAGATTTACCGAAGAGAAAAAATATCCCGATGAGTTTGGAGCGAGAGTATATAAAATAACGCGAGATCCGTCAGGTGTGCGCCTGACGCACATGAAGATAACGGGCGGAAGACTGTCGGTTCGTTCTCCGATAGAGTATACGCCGCACGGCGGAGAGGAAGAGATTGAAGAAAAAGTCGCAATGCTAAGGCGCTATTCGGGAGCAAAATTCGAATCCGTGGAGGAAGTCAGAGCGGGAGACATTTGCGCCGCCGCAGGATTGTCGGGAACATATATCGGAGAGGGACTCGGTATTGAGAAGGAAACAGTAAGTCCATTTCTTGAGCCGATACTTAATTACAGAATAAACTTGCCAAAAGACGCCGATCCGAAAAAGCTGTTTCAGCGTTTGAAGGAGCTTGAGGAAGAAGAACCGTTGCTTAACATCGTGTGGAACGAACGGTTTTCCGAAATACACGCGCAGATTATGGGAGATGTGCAGACAGAGATACTTTGCGGACTCATTTCCGAACGTTTTGGGGTCAATGTGACTTTCGACGAGGGAAGTATCCTATACCGAGAAACAGTATCGAAACCTGTCGAAGGAATCGGACATTTTGAACCGCTTAGGCACTATTCGGAGGTACACCTCATAATAGAGCCGGGAGAGAGGGGTTCGGGAGTTGTCTATGAAAATAAATGCCCTGATGGAATTCTTGCCGGGAACTGGCAGAGATTAATTCTTTCAAACTTGGCGGAAAAACAGCATATAGGAGTTTTGACAGGTTCTCCTCTTACCGATGTACGTATTGTTCTCATATCAGGAAGAGCGCATGTCAAGCATACGCAGGGAGGGGATTTTCGTGAAGCGGCGTACCGCGCTGTCAGACAGGGACTGATGTGCGCCGAAAACATTCTTCTTGAACCGTACTATAATTTTCGGCTTGAACTTCCGGGAGAGTTTTTGGGACGCGCCATGTCGGATATAGCTTTCAGACACGGTTCGTTTACGGAGCATGAGACAACTCCGGGAACATCGGTTCTGACGGGAAGAGCGCCTGTTTCCGACATAGCGGATTACGCGAGAGAAGTTGCGTCATATACTCACGGAAAAGGAAAGCTTTCATTACGGAGCGACGGATATTATCCGTGTCATAATACGGAGGAAATTGTCGCCAAAACCGCATACAACCCGGAATCGGACTTATCAAATACGCCTAACTCGGTTTTCTGCGCTCACGGAGCGGGGTTTGTAGTGCCGTGGAATGAAGTACGCGACTATATGCATATAGAAGCTGCCGACATTTCAGACGATGAAATAAAACCGATTGAACCGAAGCTGATAAAAAAGAATCTCGACATAGATGAAAAAGAACTTGAAGCTATAATGCAAATGGAGTTCGGACCTATTAAAAGACGCATGTACAGCGAACCTGAAAAACCGTTCATGCCCGACGTGAAAACAAAAAAATATAAAAAATCTCTGTATATTATAGATGGGTATAACGTCATTTTCGCGTGGGAAGAGCTTGCCGCCGTCGCGGAGTATGATCTCGAAGGCGCAAGGCGTCAGCTTTGCGATATTCTTGCCAATTATAAAGCATTTACCGGACGCGATATTATTCTTGTGTTTGATGCATATAACGTAAAGGGAGCTGTCGAGAGAAAGTTTGACTATAACGGAGTAAATGTCGTATATACCAAAGAGGGAGAACTCGGAGACACATATATTGAAAAGCTGACAAGTAAGATCGGACAGGATTATTCGGTAAGGGTCATAACATCTGACGGGATGATACAGCTTCAGGCTGTGCGCTCCGGAGTGCTGAGAATGTCGGCTTCCGAATTCAAGGCAGAAGTAACGTCGGCTGATCTTGAGATAGCAGAAATATTAAGAAACCTCCGCGAAAAAAACAAAAAGTAGCAATATACGAAAATCCCGCATAATATGAACATTGAAAATCACATTATGCGGGGGATTATATGTTAGTCGGCATAAATTATAACAGAGAACGCGCAATGGCATACGCAAGAAAATGGGCGTTTCGAAGGAATCCGATTTTTGAAAATTATACGGGAATAGGCGGAGACTGTACAAATTTTGTTTCACAATGTATTTATACAGGATGCTGCGTTATGAATTTCACTCCGACATTCGGATGGTATTACATATCTCCGATAAACCGTGCGGCAGCGTGGACGGGCGTTGAGTTTTTCTATAATTTTATAACTGCAAACGAAGGAGCAGGACCGTACGGATATGAAGTAAACGCCGGAGGCCTTATTGAAGGAGACGTTATTCAACTTGAAAATGAGTCCGGAATTTGGTATCATTCATTGATCGTCACGGGATACGACAGAAACGGATACTTGGTTGCCTCACATTCAAACGACGCTTTAGACAGACCTCTGTCGAGTTACAATTATTATGCTGCAAGGTTTATCCATATTGAAGAAGCAAGGCTTGAGATACCGGATATGTATATCCCGGACTGCTTTGAGTACATGATGTCCGGAGGAGAAACAGAACAAAAAGGATGAGTTGAAAGAAAAAGCGTCGGCTAAGTTTTACAATGGTAAGGAAAGCAGAGTAACGGTAGTTTCCAATTTCTCTGTCTTTTTATTATTGCGCTTGTCTGATGTTTTTCGCATGGCAAACTAAAGGCGCATTAAACTCAGAAAAGGTTTTTGGCGCACTTTTTTGGAGATTTCATGATAAGAAAAAGCATATACCGTTGCATAATATGCATTAATATTCGATATTTTTATATTACTGACCAAAAACAAAGCATCGGATCCAAATTAAATGTACAAAGCTAAGATTTTATGTAAACTCATATTATTTTCTTGAAAATAATATGAGTTTGTGCTATAATTTGCTTACGGAAAGTTGTTTCTGTAAAATTTAACAGAGTAGACGCCGTGGCGTTAAGTGTCGGTGAAACGGGGAGTTGTTCATCGGACGAAAGCTTATGCTGCGGTTGCGGCGTCGCATCCCGCTGTCATTGCAAAGAGATGTTTACTCTCATAAATGTTCAGTTGGAACGTATTCTTTCCGACATGTTTATGGGGGTTTTTAATTATGAAGAAAAAAACTGTACGCACTCTTGTTTTTGCTGCATTGTTTACGGCTCTTGAAATTGTTCTCAGCAGATTTTGCTCGGTTAACACTCAAGGTTGGAAAATCGGATTCAGCTTTGTCCCGGTAGTTGCGTGCGCTGCATTGTTCGGTCCGGTTGTATCTGCGTCGGTTTGCGCCGCGGCAGATCTTATCGGTGCGTTGCTCTTCCCGATAGGTCCGTATTTCCCGGGATTTACATTATGTTCCGGTATTATGGGCGCGGTTTGGGGATTGTTCCTTTATAAAAAAGGAGAAATGTCCGCACTTGACGGCTCGCGGATAAGCAATCTTATGAAGGTACTTTTTCCCGCTTTAATAAATAACATTGCGATAGGTCTTATTGTCAATACAGTGTGGGTAAGTATTCTTTATGGCTCAAAGACTTATTTCGGATGGTTTTTGTATAGACTTCCGGAATATGCTGTCAAAATACCGGTCGAACTGCTCCTCGTCCCGATCATTGTAAGACTTTGTGCAAAACTTAAAAATAAATATAAGATTTAAAAAGAAAAATGACATATAAAGAAGCGATAGAATATATTCATTCCGTAAAATGGATGGGAAGCCGTCCCGGACTCTCGCGAATTACAGAGCTTTGCCGCCGTATGGGAAACCCGGAAGATTTTCTGAGATTTATCCACGTTGCGGGGACTAACGGTAAAGGATCGTTTTGCTGCATGCTTTCTTCCGTGCTGTGCTCCGCGGGTTATAAAACAGGTCTTTTCACTTCTCCGTTCGTTGAAAGCTTCAACGAACG
>CAKSJC010000008.1 GCA_934462885.1 uncultured Eubacteriales bacterium
TAAAGAAGAAAACAGCGATATTTTCGGCTGGTTAACGGTAAGCGGTACAAATATCGATTATCCGGCAGTGCGCGGAGACGACAACAGTTTCTATCTTAATCACTCGTACACCGGGGAGTATCTTTCGATAGGTTCCGTATTCGCCGATTACAGATGCTCGGATCCGTCTGACGACAGAAACACCGTCTTTTATGCTCACAATATAAAAAACGGCGCAATGTTCCACGACGTTGAAAAATTCTTCGACAAGGATTTTCTCAACAAGCAGTTTATAATGCTTTCCACCGAGACCGCATTATATATTTACAAACCATTTTCAGTCTACGAATCCCGCTCAAATTACGGATATTTTAAGACTTCATTCGCAAAAGCAGACGAATTTGTCTCATTCGCAGAAGAAGTCGCGGGAAATACGGAAATAATCCCGACCGATACTTCGGTGAGTTTTTTCGGCGAAAAAGACCGTATAATAACCCTGTCGACCTGCACAAATCTTTCTTTCGGCAAGAGATATGTGCTTCACGCAAAGCTGATAATGACTGTCCGAAAGTGACTTATACAACAATTCGGAGGACTTTATGACCGATGTTTTATCAATTATGAAATGTCCCGTATGCTCCGCTTCCTTTTCACGAAAAGGCAACTCTCTCGTCTGCGGAAACGGACATACATTCGATATAGCAAAAAGCGGATATGTAAATATGCTTCCTCCCGGAAAAGCAAAAAACTCAAAAACCGGAGACGAAAAAACAATGGTAAAAGCGCGTTGTGATTTTCTCTCTCTCGGTTATTATGACGGCATTGGAAATTTTGCGGCAGAACTCTTAGCTTCGCGATTTACAAATAAAGACGACCTTGTGTTATGCGACCTCGGATGCGGAGAGGGACACCACACCTGCAATATCGCAAAAAAACTCTCTTCTATGACGGGATCCGACGTTCTCGCGCTCGGATTTGACGCTTCAAAATACGCCGCAGATCGCGCTTCCAAACTCTCTCGCTCACTCTCGATGATGTCTGCCAACGGTATCGGACGAATTCCGACAGATGAAATCAAGTGTGCAGCAAAAACCGTGAAACATCCGGAGACAAATACAGCGTCTGACAAAACGATCTGCAAAACTCTTTTGACAGACTGCACAAAAACGAAAGAACAAGCCTCAAACTCACCCCGCGGAAAAAGCTTTGCTTACTTTATGCCGGCAAATATTTTCTCTCTTCCTCTTCACGAAAAGTGCGCGGACGCCGTATTAAGTATGTTCGCGCCCATCTCCGCCGAGGAATCCTACCGCATACTTAAAAAAAACGGCGTTCTTCTCGTTATTTCTTCCGGAAGAGATCACCTTTTCGAAATGCGTAAGCTCATATATGACGACGTTCATTTTTCAGACGAGCCGCCGACGGTACCGAAAGGCTTTTTGGAGGATTCTCGTGAAAGCTTAAAATATAAAATAAACTTAAAATCCGTCGATGAAATTCGCTCGCTCTTCGTAATGACTCCGTTTTACTATAAGACCACAGAGGAAGGATATAACAGATTAATGTACAATTCATCCCTTGAGGTCACTGTACACGTAAACTTCTCAATTTTTATTGCCGAATAAGCAAAGAAAGGACGCGACATTGAAATTTTCAGTAGTTATTCCGATGTTCAACGAAAAAGATATAATAGAAAGCTGCGCTTCTTCTTTGTCATCCGCACTTGAGGAGTTTTCAGAAAAACACCGAGCAGAATACGAGATCATTTTTTCCGACGACGGATCGACTGACGGAAGCGGAGATATAATACTCCGATATAAAGAAAAAACAAAACTGCCGCACGGCGTAATCCGTCTTGTATCTTCGGCGAAAAACTGCGGAAAAGGTCATGCGGTTCGTCTGGGTATGCTTGAAGCAGACGGGGACTATATGCTCTTCACCGACAGCGATCTCGCGTACGGAACCGCCGCAGTCTGCGACATACTCGATATGATCTCATCTCCCGATAATACATCCGATATTGTGATCGGTTCACGCGCAGCGTCAAATGACGGATACCGCGGGTATTCGACTGCTAGAAAAATCGCTTCAAAAACGTATGTAAAGTTTCTCTCCGCGTTCGCGGGCTTTGATCACACGGATTCTCAATGCGGAATTAAAGCTTTTCGCAAAGACGCTGCAAAAAAGCTGTTCGGCTGTGCCAAGGAATGCGGCTGGGCGTTTGACTTTGAGATACTCCTCCTTGCAAAAGAATTCGGGATATCCGTTGACGAATATCCCGTGTCAGTCATAAATCACCGTGAATCGAAAATACATCTTTTACATGACAGCCTAAAAATGCTCTCCGATGTACGGCAGATCAAAAAAAGAATCAAAAATATTCATTAAGCATAAAAATCATGCTCGCCTATCGTCATAACGTATCTGCAATTTTCAACTATCCATTTGCTTTCCGCAAGATCTTCATTTAAAAAGTACAGGATATCGTCCGATAAGCTTGAATCTTCAAGACAAATTTTCGCGGCAAGCACAGATTCTTCATTAGCCTCATTATTGATGGCTCCGTTTACGGTAGGCGTAAACTGAACCCCGTTTTTGTTATCAAATATAACGGAATATATGCTGTCCGGGAACTCGTCCGATTCAACTCTATTTAATATAACGTTTCCGACGGCAATCTTCCCGAGAAACGGTTCGCCTCCCGATTCAGCGTTAATAATCTTCGCCATCCAGTATAATTCCTCTTCGTCGTAGTATTCGTCGCCCGATTCTATGGAAGCTCTTTCGCGTACAAGATAAGTAGTATGTTCAGCGGCGCTATAACTTCTGCCAAAGCCAAACGCTTTTGCTATTTTTCCCAGAGGAACAAAAAGTGTTCCCTCTATCATAAATACTCCGTTTTCACACCACAGAGCACGTCCGTTCGCTTCAATGTAATCATTCTCTTCAGAAACGGAAAGTTCAAGCGAATCGGTTGTCACATAAGCCATACGGCTGTCTTCGTCCCACGAAACTACGGAATTATCAGCCATACAGGCAAATTCTCTGAGAGAAACATACGCAGTATCGTTCTTTTCGATCACCTTTCCGTCATATTCCCATCCGTCGGCTAAGACGCGAACGACGTCCTCATATTCAATATAACACTCAGCAGAGGCAGATAATGCCATGCTGAAAATTCCCTGAATTAATATAAATGATAAAATTATCTTTTGTATTCGTTTCATAGTTCCTCCTTTGTTTTGTGAAAAAATACAGCATAAACAGTCTTTTCTTAACCTGCCATATTGATTATAACACATAAAAGACCATTTTTTAACAGGTAATATGCCCCATTTTTAGGAAATTTTTCTCTGATCGATTTTCTACATTAATACGTACTGACCATATGGAGTGTTTTTAATGAAAAAAAACAGATTCTGTCGGGTTTTATCGCTTTTTTCGGCTATGCTTGCCGCAATGCAGTTTTCTTCATGCGGTCTTGTAACAGTTACCGATATGCGCGCCGAATCCGAGGATAAAAAAACCGAATTTGAACAAAACAACACCGAAAACAAAAATAACGATGATACCGATAAAAAAGATCCTCCCTCTAAACTCGTTCTTCCGGAAATAAAGGATTATCTCTCCGAGTTTGACGGAATAAACTATAAAAACGACGTGCTTGTCATAACTTCACCGGATACGGAAAAGTTTTCCCCCGATGAAGAAACCCCGGAGATGATATCGGAATCTGTGTACCTCCGTAACAGGCGTGCGGAAGAAGCTGTCGGAATAAAAATCGTCACGCGCCGCGGAGAAATAAACGCTATGCTTGATAAAACAAAAAGCTCTGCCGAGTCCGGAACTTTTTTTACAGATATTCTAATGATACCCATATACAAGTTCGGATATTACGCAATAGATTCTCTTCTTCTCGATATGCGTTCTGTTCGGTCGTTCGATCCGTCCGCAGAATATTTTAATTCATCCGCCGCATCCGCCGTATCGGGAGGCTTTGCGACGCTCGGCATAACCGGAAACGAAGCAGTTTCTCCTGATTCATATACGTCGGTTCTTGCTAACAAAGACATACTACAAAACGCCGGAGCAGACATATCTGAACTATACGCTTCAGCGTCTAAAGGAAGCTGGACGTACGATTTACTCTTTGAATATACCGCCGCGGTTGACGCACTATCTGACGCATCTCTTTCTCTTACGTCGGAGGTTGCCGACAGCAGACTTTCAGATATCGTTTTCACATCATCCGGTTGTGATTTCGTTTTCGGTCTTCACACCAAAACCCCGCGTATCGGTTTTACTCCCTCAAGCTCAGAAAAAGCTATAAACAACATAAAAAAGCTTCTTTCCGCAAAAAAAACTTCAAAAGAAAAAAACTCTTCAAAGGATATAAGCGCCTCGGAGCTGTTCTCTTCGGGAAGATCGGCGTTTCATATACAATCACTCGGAATGCTCGTTTCTCTTGCTGATTCTGAGACGGAATTTGCTATACTTCCTCTTCCGAAAAGCGAAGAAGCCGGAAATTACCGCACGCTTATATCAAATAACGAAACTCTTTTTGCGGTTCCGAAAAACCATCGCGCTCCCGAATATGCGGTAACATCGCTCTCCGCGATATGCGCAGCGTCCTCCGGAATGTACTCTGAGTATGTTAATTACGCTTTTTCAAATATACTGCGGGACGCGGACAGCGCCAATATGCTTGATATAATATTAAGCTCGGCTGTCTTTGATTTTGCTTTCGCCTACGGCGGAGTATACCCCGATATAGCGGCGGCGACATACAAGCTTGTCAGAAGCGCGTCTGATATAGAAGATATTCCGGCAGTATACGAAGAACTCGAAAAAAAAGCCGCGGTATGCTTTACAGAGAACGTAAATATAAAAAAAGCGGAATTCAAAAAACCGAAAGAAAAATAAAAAAACTATCTCTTTTTTCATTATATATGCAGGCAAAAGCTTAGATTTTCTACCTCATTTCAAATAAAACCCGAAAAGAGATACTGAAAAATTCAAGTGGAAAACGACGCTGAAATTGTAAACGACTTAACCGAACGTATCCTTCTGTCCGTTTTCTTCAAGAGTTTTCATAAAAATTAATCAAAATTATCACAATCATAAACGGGGAAAACTTTTCTAAAGAAGTTTTCCCCGTTTTATTTGCGCCGCCTCCGATCTCTGTGCTTGTTTATTTCATTTTTTCTTGTTTTATTTTATGATCGACCACATGGCGGATTGACAGCTCACGCAGAATATCGTCGTAAGAAATCCCCATTTCCACCATCAAAACCAAAACGTGGTATATAAGATCGCATATTTCATATACAGTCTCGCCGCGATCTTTGCCGCATCCGGCTATTATAACCTCCGTCGATTCCTCTCCGACTTTTTTCAGTATTTTGTCCATTCCCTTTTCGAAAAGATACGTAGTATAAGATCCGTCTACCGGGGAAGTTTTTCTTCCCTCGATAACTCTCATAAGAGACTTAATCGAAAACTCGGAAAGCTTTTCACTTTTGTATATATCTTCACAGAAGCAGGATTCAGCTCCCGTATGACACGCCGGTCCGTCTTTCTTCACAAGCACAAGAAGAGCGTCACGGTCGCAGTCCGCAGTGATCTTCACTATGTGCTGGACATTTCCGCTGCTTTCTCCCTTACGCCACAGCTCGCCGCGCGATCTGGACCAAAAGCACGTGCGTTCTTCTTTCATGGAAATTTCAAGGCTTTCTTTGTTCATATACGCGAGCGTCAGAATTTCTTTTGTAAGATAATCGACGACAATCGCCGGAATAAGTCCGTTCTTATCAAATTTCAGTTCGTTTATATCAAACATTTTCTCCACCTATATCCTTACGTTTATCCCGCTTGCGGCGAGTTCCTTTTTCAATTCTCCGATCTTCACTTCACCGAAATGGAATATCGACGCCGCCAGTCCAGCGTCTATATCCGGTATTTCCGTAAACAGCTCGATAAAATCTTGTATAGATCCGGCTCCTCCTGACGCTATCACGGGAACTTTTGCAAAATCGCATATTTTTCGGAGCATTTCTATGTCAAAACCGTTCTTCATTCCGTCGGCGTCTATACTGTTTACGACGATCTCCCCCGCTCCCGACTCGATTCCGCAGCGTATCCATTCTATTCCGTCAAGTCTCGTATCGACGCGTCCGCCTTTTGCGAAAAGGTGCATCTTTCCTTTCTCTCTTTTAATATCGCATGAGAGTACAACACACTGACTTCCGTATCTTTTCGCAGCCTCTTCAATAAGCGCGGGGTTTTTTATCGCACCGGAATTTACCGACACTTTATCCGCGCCGCTTTTTAACACTCTCTCAAAATCCGCGAGAGTGTTAATCCCTCCTCCTACTGTCAGGGGGATATAAACCTTCTTTGCAACTTCTTTCAGTATATCTGAAAAGAGAGCTCTTTCTTCAACCGACGCCGTTATATCGTAAAACACTAGCTCATCGGCGCCCTCCTTGCTGTAATATTCCGCAAGCTCCACAGGTGAAGATACGTCGGAAAGTCCGGTAAAGTTCACCCCTTTTACGACCCGTCCGTTCTTAACGTCAAGGCACGGTATTATTCTCTTTGTTATCATATTCCCTCCGCACAACGCACAGCTTCTTTTAAGTCGATTCTTCCGTCGTAAAGTGCTCGTCCGATTATCGCTCCGTATACGTTCATTTCCGAAAGAGCAATTATATCTTCCAGCGAGCATACGCCTCCCGAAGCTATGATATCAAACTGATATTTCTCAGAAATCTCACGGTAGAGTTCAAGATTCGTTCCGCCCATCGCGCCGTCCTTTGAAATATCGGTACAGATTACGGTCTTTACTCCTATTTCTGCGATACCGTCAAGAAAACTTCTGTAATCTATCCCGTCGTCCTCTATCCAACCGGAAAGCGCAACGTGACCGTTTTTTATGTCAACTCCGACTGCGATCTTTTCACCATATTCTGAAAGCGCTCTTTTCAAAAAAGCAGGATCTCTCACCGCCGCTGTTCCGAGTATCACACGACCCGCACCTTTTGAAATGTAGGATTCCGCTGTTTCAAGACTGCGTATTCCTCCTCCGACCTCGACAAACATTTCGCATTTCCCGACAATATTTTTTACTACTCCGTAGTTTATGGCGCGTCCCGTTTTTGCGCCGTCAAGATCAACCACGTGAAGCATATCCGCTCCCGCAGCAAAAAAGCCTTTGGCAACACGAATCGGATCGTCGGAATACACCGTCATCCTGTCGTAATCTCCTTTATAAAGGCGCACAACGCTCCCTTTTGAAAGATCTATTGCAGGTATTATTTTCATATATGCCCCCTCGTTTCCTTAGATTTTGCAGAAAGAGCGGAGTATTTTCAACCCCGTCTCTCCGCTTTTTTCGGGGTGAAACTGTACGCCGAACACGTTTTCTCCGTTTCCGACAGCAGCTGTAAGCTTTGCTTTGTACTCGGTATAAGCGATTTCTGCATCTCCGCATCCCGCCGCATAATACGAATGCACGAAATATGCGTGCTCCCCCTCGGATATATCTTCAAATATCGGAGATTTCTTCCGATCTTTCGGAAAATAAAGTGCGTTCCAACCGATATGCGGTATCTTTAATCCCGCGGGGATCTTTTCCGCTATCGGCAATACAACGCCATCTATAAGCCCTAAACCTTCGTGTTCTCCGAATTCCGTGCTTTTTTTAAGGAGAAGCTGCATACCGAGACATATGCCTAAAAGCGGCTTTTTATCAGCCGAGGAAATCACCGCGTTCCAAAGACCGCTGTTTTTTAATTTTTCGGCTGCGTCTCCGAATGCTCCGACACCCGGAAGAATTATGCGCTCCGCATGTTCTATCTCTTTCTCGTCCGACGTCAGAACTGCCTTTTCCCCTATATACTCAAGGGAACTGCACAGTGAAAAAATATTTCCGACTCCGTAATCTATTATCGCTGTCATTATAAAACTCCCTTTGTAGACGGTATCTCGTTTTCCGCTCTTTCGTCTGCCGACACGGCTTCTCTTATCGCGCGTGCGCACGCTTTGAATATTCCTTCGATGATGTGATGAGAATTATCTCCCGCAAGCTGCCTTATGTGAAGGGTTATTTCAGAACCGCGAACAAATCCAAGCCAAAATTCCTGCACAAGCTCGGTGTCGAAATCCCCGACTTTTTCTGTCGGAATCCGAACATCGAAAGAAAGGTGCGCTCTGCCTGAAATATCAACGGAGGATAAGATAAGAGCTTCGTCCATCGGAAGAATTATACTACCGTATCTTTTTATCCCGCGCTTATCACCGAGAGCTGTCATAAACGCCGTTCCGAGAACTATTCCGGTATCCTCTGCCGTGTGATGATAATCTACGAATGTGTCCCCCGTGCATTTCAAGTCTATATCAAATCTGCCGTGACGGGCGAAGAGCGTAATCATATGGAATAGAAATCCGCACGGCGTCGATATATCGGATTTTCCGTCCCCGTCAAGAGAGAGTGCAAGTCTTATATCTGTTTCTGCGGTTTTTCTTTCGATTTCAGCTGTTCTGTTCATTTTATCCTCCCGTTTTTTCGGATATTACGCCATAGCGCGCATTAAATCTTTTGCGTCTCTTTTTTTATGCAGTCGGCGGCTTTTATAAAGCTGTCCATCTCACCATCCGAACCGACCGTCACTCTCACGTAATCTTCGGTACGTTCACCGCCTAAATATCTGACGAGTATCCCGCGCTCTTTCAGTTTTTCGTAAAAATCACGTCCGCTGCAGTACGGACATTTTACAAAAAGAAAGTTTGCGTCAGACTGAGTAATTTCAAATCCACGCGCGGCAAGCTCATTTTTTGTTTTCTCGCGCGTTTTTATTATCATATTTCTGGTTTTATCAAAATACGCGCGGTCTCTCATGGCAAGAGTGCCGCAAAGCTCGCTTAACCTGTTTACGTTATAAGGATTCGTGCTGTACTTTATCTTTTCAAGACCCGCTGTAATTTCGGGCGACGCGACGGTAAAGCCTATTCGTGCTCCGGCGAGTTGTCTCGATTTTGAGAAAGTCTGCACCACGGCGAGATTATCATATTTTCCAAGAAGCAAAACCGCGCTTTCTCCTCCGAAATCAATATATGCTTCGTCAATCACGACCAGTCGGTCGCGGTTTGATAAAAGAAGCTTTTCTATCTCCGCAAGCGGAAGAAAAATTCCGGTCGGCGCGTTCGGATTTGCGATAAACACCGTCTCTCGACTCTCCGCGAACTTGTCCGTATCAATCGTAAAATCTCCTTTAAGAGGGATTATGTTCATTTTCTTTCCGTAAAGCTCCGCGAAAACCTTGTAAAATCCGTAGGTTATATCGGCAAAAGCCGCGCCTTTTTCACAAAACGCCATAAAGAGAAAATTTAAGCTCTCATCTGATCCGTTTGAGACGAACACCATATCTTTTCCAACCCCGAGATATTCAGCTATCGCCGTTTTCAATCTCATGGAGGTAGGATCCGAATAAAGTCTCAATTCGGCGGCTTCATTAGAATTTACCGCCTCAAGAACAGTGGGGGAAGGTGGATACGGAGACTCGTTTGTGTTGAGTTTAACATACTTTTTGTCTCTCGGCTGTTCTCCCGGAATATATGCTTTGAGAGAGACGTACTTTTTATCAATAAATCTGTTCATTTTTTCCTCTTTGTTATTGTTGAACCGTATTTTTTATCATAGCTTTGTAATATACCGCACCTTGTCAAAAAGTCGAATCCCGATTATTTACATAAAGTTTTCCGAGTTGTTTCGGTTTTTACTTTTCAAATCTTACGGTCACGCTCTTTGCGTGTGCAGTAAGTCCCTCCGCCTCGGCGAATCGACTCACTTTATAGGCTTCACGTTCGAGAGCTTCTTTCGTATAATAGATGTACGCGCTTTTTTTCACAAAGTCATCTACCGAAAGAGGACTGCTGAATTTTGCGGAACCCGATGTCGGAAGAACGTGATTCGTACCTGCGAAATAGTCTCCGAGAGGCTCTGGGCAATTTCTTCCAAGGAAAACAGATCCTGCGTTTTTTATCTCGGGAAGATACGAAAACGGATCTTCGCACATAAGCTCAAGATGCTCGGGCGCTATCTCATTAGCAATCCCGATCGCTTTCTCAAAATCATCGGTTATGATGATTTTACCGTTTTCTTCTATTGAAGCACGCGCCGTATCAGCGCGGGAAAGAGTTTTAATTTGCTCTTCAAGTTCAGAGACGACGGCTGCGGCAAGTTCTGCGGAATCCGTCACGAGGATAGACTGTGCCATCTTGTCGTGTTCCGCCTGAGAAAGCATATCCGCGGCAACCTCCCGCGCGTCAGAGTGTTCGTCTGCGATGATCAGCACCTCGCTCGGTCCGGCTATCATGTCGATCCCGACTTTTCCGAACACCTGTCTCTTTGCTTCCGCTACAAATGCATTGCCCGGTCCCACTATTTTATATACCGGGCTCACGCTCTCCGTACCGTAAGCAAGCGCGGCTATCGCCTGTGCGCCCCCCATTTTGTATATTATATCAACTCCCGCGATTTTTGCCGCAGCAAGTATCACAGGAGATACTTTCCCGCCGCGTCCCGGAGGAGTCGCCATCGCTATATGTTCTACTCCCGCGATTTTTGCGGGAATAATGTTCATGAGTACCGACGAGGGAAGAGGCGCGCTTCCGCCCGGAACATAGACTCCGACTCTTTCTATCGGACGAATGCGCTGTCCGAGAATGACGCCGGGCTTATCCGTAACAGCGTACCCGTTTCTTTTTTGTGCGGCATGAAATTTCCGTATATTTTCTGCCGCCTCCGCAATAATGTCGATAAGCGATTTATCGACCGCTCCAAGTGCTTCGTCTGTTTCTTCTTCCGTCACAACAAGTGAAGAAAGACGCACCCTATCAAATTTCTCGGTATAGTCAAACAGCGCCGAGTCTCTTCTTTGGCGAACGTTGTCGATTATTTCCGAAACGATTTTTGACACGTCGCACTTTTTTTCATCTCTTTTCAATATTTCGAATGATTGTATATCCGACATGTTATATATCTTTATCATTTTTCTCACCTGTTTTTTCTTTTATCTTCGCGCAAAGCTCAGTTATTTCGGCATTCTTGAATCTGTAAGACGCACGGTTTGCGATAAGTCTCGCACTTATGTCACAGACAGTTTCTTTAACTTCGAGAAAATTTTCCCGAAGTGTGGAGCCGGTCTCCACTATATCAACAATTACGTCGGAAAGAGAGAGTATAGGCGCAAGCTCAATCGAACCGCTTAACTTTATTATATCTATATCCCGACCGCGAGAGGCGTAATATTCTCTTGCAATATTCGGGAATTTTGTGGCTACTCTAAGAACTCTGTCGCATTCGGGATCGACGCCTATCCGTCCCGCCACGCACATCCTGCATTTCCCAAAACCCAAATCGGCAAGTTCATACACGTCAGGCGAATATTCGCGGAGAATATCCTTTCCGGCAACTCCGATGTCAGCCGCTCCCCGTTCAACGTATATCCCGACGTCCGATGGTTTTACCCAAAAAAAGCGAACCGCTCCGTTCTCGCTCTCAAAAATAAGTTTCCGCGAATCTTTTGTCATCTCACGGCTTCCGAAACCGAGTTCGTCGAGCATTTTATACACCTTTTCGCCAAGCCTTCCTTTAGGTAAAGCAATGTTAAGAGTTTGCAAGCTCAAGTCCTCCGTTCGTAAAATTAAAATGCTCGCGGCATTTCACCGCGCCCTCTCCTATTTTCTGCACTCTTACGCTTCTTCCTCCTGAGGTCAGCGTATTTACCATATGCGTCAGCGCGACAATATCTGCTTCGTCGTTGTATGTCACGAGAATGTCGGCGTCATATTCTCTTTTGTCATCGAAAAAAAGATCAAGAATGTTCATATAAACGGCAAATCCGACGGCTCCCGTGTTCTTCCCCATTTTAGAGAGAAGCTTATCATATCTTCCGCCTGAGAGAACGCTTGACGCCACTCCCTTTATAAATCCTTTAAAAATTATACCGTTATAGTAATTCATATCGTTGATAAGCGAAAAATCTATATTAATCCCCTCTCCCTCCCCGATTGACTTAAGAAAAGAGCATATTCCGCAAAGCTCTTCGAGAGACGCATTCATTTCGTCGTTCAATGCGTATTTTTGAGCCTTGGGAAGTATATCATCCGGCTTTCCGTAGAGAGAAACAATATTTTCAAGCGCGTCACCGATTTTTTTATCTACACCGTATTCGCAAACGGTCTTTTCTATATCGTGAGTGTTCTTTGCCGCCGCGCATGAGAGCAGCTTCTCACGCACGTCATACCTAATATCAGTCGAGTCAAGAAGCGCATTTATAAATGCTGCGCTTGATATATCGAGAATACTTTCGGCGGATATTTTATGTAAACTTTTCTTTGCAAGCATTACAACTTCGCAAAGAGAATACATATCTATCTCTCCGATCGATTCAATCCCGACCTGCATTATTTCTTTATATTCGCCGTCCACGGCGCGGTAAACATTTTCGTTATAATATTCTTTAAGCCTCACGCCATTCGCGGCATTTTTTACGATAGATAGAGTAACGTCGGGCTTTAAGGCAAGAAGTTTTCCGTGAGTATCGTTGAAAGTGATTATATTCCCGCCTGCAAGAAAGCTTCTGTTTTCGGCGTACAGATCATATTCCTCAAACTTCGCCATCCTGTATTTTTTATATCCGTAAGTTTCATAAAGAGCACGTAGGTCAAATATGGCTTTTTCTTCTTTTCTCAAAATATTTTCGCTCATTTTCTGATCCCTTTGCATAACTTTTTTACTCAGGCCGAGGTGTGCACTGTTTTATAAGAATATACTTTCCCATGCCGCAGATGCGGACTGAGAATTAACCCAAAGCTGAATTATGAGTAAAAATTATTCATATGAATTTCGGAGGTTTGCACTCTGCGCACTCGTGCGGAGGCAATTCGTCCTGAGCAACAAGCAATCTCCTTGTACACGACCGCCTGAAAATTTATCTTCAAATTCTTCTTGGTACTCTGATTATATCACGCTTTATCGCTTTAGTCAAGTAAATTGATAAATTATTAAATTTTTGTATTGATGCACAAAAAACACGCTTGAGTGAGCTTTAGTATTTGTGAAAAGGAAAGCTCTTTAGATATTTATTTCCGCGTACTGTATAAAACGCATTTTTCAGGCAAAAATAATGACGACAAAGATTCAATGAGCAAAAGCAGAAAGGGATAATCATGGAAAATACAACAGCTAAAAAACAAAACAAACTTCTTCTTGCCACAATCATAATTATTCTTGCAGCGGCGGCTATTCTTATTGCCGTCACGGGCAGCGCGAACAAGAAAGAAAAAACATCCGATCCGAAAAACGAAGTAAAGCAAACCGAGACTCTTCCCGCACCTGATCAGAAAAACAGTGAAACCTCGACCTCCGCAAACAAAAATACCGGAAAACTCAATGAAAACGAAAATTCGGAAAAGCTCCCGGACGAAACAAAAGAAAACAAAAACGTCATAAAAGAAGAGGACGGAAAAAGCACTGAAAAAGAAACAGAAAAAACTTCCGCCGAAGCAAGCAGCGGCGATGAAGAAGTAGCGTCCGTTCTTTCAGAAACCCTCCCTATATTTGCCCCCCCGCTTGACGGACTTGTAATAAAAGATTACAGCGACGAAATTCCCGTATTTTCATATACAATGAACGATTACAGAACACACACGGGGCTTGACTTTGCCTGCTCGGTGGGAACGCCGATTCTTGCTTCCGCAGACGGCGTGATCTGCGAAGTATGCGACGATCCGATGATGGGCGTTACGGTAAGCATATCTCACTCAGGCGGTGCGGCAACAACTTATCGCGGACTTTCAAAAGAATCCATGTCAATAGTAAAAGTAGGCGACTCGGTTGAATGCGGACAGATGATAGGCGCTGCCGGAGATACGGCTCTTATTGAAAGTGCGGAAGAACCTCATCTCCACTTTGAAATGACGGTAAACGGCGAACACGTTGACCCTGCCGAATATATGAAAGTTTCGTTTCTCTCTGAAATGTACGAAGGCTGATAAAAATACCGTGGATTTCCATATGAGTAAAATCCACGGTATTTTTTTATTTTTTGAAAAATATAATTCAGTATAAATCGTGAACTTTTATGCAGTGTTATTGATTCTTTAAAATCCATATGGTACAATGGACGCAGATAAAATTATTCTTTGTCGAATGTTTACCGACTGCGTCCTCGAGTTTTGCTTTCCATCTTGTTTGATTTCAAGCAAAACTCCAATGTGTATCTGTTTTTTTACACAGATAAAATTATTCTTTGTCGAATGTTTACCGACTGCGTCCTCAAGTTTTGTTTATTCTACCGGCATATAAATATCACACATTATAAATACGTTTGTTCATATCGTACATTAAAACCGACTTAACATAAGATGTCCGTATCTTAAAGAAAGGATACAAAAATGGGGAAAAAAACTCTTTTTTGTCTTATCATACTGTTTCTTGTTTTTTTAACGTTGTTTTCGTCATGCGCAAAAGACGACTGCGGTTTTTCCGTTTTAAAGCTTACTCCGTCTGATGTCGCACGTCCAACCGTACATATTATAAATCCGGATTCCGAAGTTCGCGGCGTATGGATAGCTTCCGTTTTTAATATTGATTATCCTTCCAAAACCGATCTTTCGGCAGATGAACTTAAAGCGGAAATCGACGATATTCTCGACACCTGTGCCGAAAACGGACTAAACACTGTTTTCTTTCAGGTAAGACCGTCGTGCGACGCTTTATATAAGAGCGATATTTTCCCGATCTCAAAGGTTCTCTCAAGCGACGGAAAGCTTACGTTTGATCCCCTTGAATACATAGTAGCTGAAGGTCACCGAAGAAATATTTTCATTCACGCATGGGTGAATCCTCTAAGGATAACCTTAAATTCGCACGATATCGATTCTTTGTCCGAAGGCAGTCCCGCACGCAAAAATCCGGATTGGACGGTCGCTTATGACAACGGAAAACTCTATTTTAATCCCGGTATTCCGGAAGTGCGCGAGCTTGTATGCGACGGAATACGCGAGATCGTCACAAAATATGACGTCGACGGAATTGTGTTTGACGATTATTTTTATCCATATCCGGTATACGACGGCTCCGGAGCTATTGCCGAATTCGGCGACGCAGATGAATTTTCACGCTATGGACAAGATTTTTCCGATATAGCCGACTGGCGGCGCGACAACATAAATAAGCTTGTAAAATCAGTCTATGAAGCCGTACACTCTATCGATCCTGACTGTGATTTCGGTGTTTCTCCATTCGGGGTATGGCAGAACGACGACGGAACAAACGGCGGAAGCGAATCGAAAAATCTCGAAGCGTACAACTCTCTTTATTGTGATGCTCTCGCATGGATAAACGGCGGATATATCGACTACATCTCCCCGCAGATATACTGGAAAAGCGACGATTCCACCTCTTCTTTCGATATCATAACAAAGTGGTGGAACGCTCAGCTTGACGGAACTGACGTAAAGCTTTACGTTTCACACGCCGCGTACCGTTATGAAGACGGGAACTGGGAGAACCCTTCCGGTGAACTTGCCTCTCAGATAAGCTTTGCAAGGAGCGAAAAAGCTTACCGCGGAAGCATTTCATACGGATATGATGAGATAAAGCGCAACATAAACGGAGCAGGAGACGATATAAAAGCCGCATACAAGGATGAAATAATTTACACCGATATCCAATCTAACGGGAAGGGAGTCGAGGTGATCTCTCCAGCAAGCGGAACTGTCACATCTGCGGAAAGCACATATCTCGTCGGAAGCGCCGATCCGTATTATCCGCTCACAATGAACGGAAAAAAGGTAAGTCAGACAAAAAGCGGATTTTTCAATGTATATACCTCTCTCTCGGAGGGAGAAAACAAATTTGTGTTCTCCCAAAACGGAATCGAATATGTTTACACTGTAACAAAAAAAACAGGCGGAAACACTGCCGAAAATAAGAGCTCCGATCCTGTTACAATATCTCTTTCCGTAACGGAGACTTATCCTAAAAGCAATGTCATAACCGACGAAGATATTCTCTGGGTCTCTTGTACCGCGCCTTACGGGAGTACGGTAGAAGCCGAAATAGGCGGAGTTATAACCCGGTTATCCCCCATGGAAACTCCTAAAGTCACGTATTCCCCAAACGGATATATTGCAGTATCTTACGGTGCGAATGCCGCTCTTCCCGTCGCTCCGGACGGAGAAATCCTCGACTGCGGAAATATCAAATACACTGTATCTGTCGGCGCGGAGAGCGTCTCATCAGACGGAAGTCCGGTCAGAGTAATGGGAAAAGGCGCAAAGCTCGCGGTAAAAGCCATATCCGATTACACGGAATTAAAAATCTCAGAATCGAGTTTATACTACAATGACTATACGATACAGTCGAAAGGAATGTGCGACTATATCGTAAGCCGGCGCGGCGGTTATTACAAACTTCGCATGGGAGGATATGTAAAAGAAACTTCCGTCGAAGAAACCGATCTGTTTCCCGCGGATAAAATTAAAATCGAACAAGTTACGGTAAGCTCCTCCGCAAACTCAACTTTAATACGTTTGAAGTGTAAAGACAATCCCGTATACAACGGCTGTATTGATGAAACCGGAAGATTTGTCGTAACTTTTTATAATATCGACGCAAACAGCGCGCCCGAAGCCGCGATAGAAAAAAATCCGCTTATTAAGTCAGCCGAAATCGTTCGTCTTGACGACAAAATACGCTATTCATTTGAACTTTACGATATTCTTAATTTTTACGGATTCGACCTTTTTTATGAAGACGGATACACCGTTGTTACGTTAAAAAATCCGATTTCCATTGACCTTAACTCAGACTTTCCTCTTACAGGGATAAAAGTGCATCTTGACGCGGGACACGGGGGAAATGATCCCGGAGCACTCGGCGCTATGTCCGGAAGCGCTACGTACAACGAAAAGGATGTTAACCTCGCAATTGTCCTAAAAGCTGCGGAATATCTCCGATCTCTCGGAGCGGATGTGATTCTGACCAGAGAAAGTGATGAAACGGTTGAGCTTATGTCGAGAGTTCGATACCTTGAAGAAAACAATCCGGATCTTTTTATTTCAATACACCAGAACTCAATGGACTATTCAAATGATCCGCGCGCGGTACACGGTACTCTCGCCTTATGGTGCATGGACGCGGGAAGGCTTCTTTCAGCCGCTGTCGGAAAGGAAGTCTCTCGCGCTCTATGCAGAAATTATGAGGGGGACCGCTATCAAATGCTTGCAGTGTGCAGAAATCCAAAGTTTTCCTCCGCTCTTATCGAAGTCGGATACATGACCTCCGTCGAGGAATACGAACAGATCACCAAATCGTCTGAAATCGAAAAAGCCGCACGAGGCATCGCTGACGGAGTTCTGCAATATTTTAAAAAACAGGGAGAATTCATAAAGCTTTCAGACGAAAAATCGAATGCTGCGGACGCTGAAAAAACGAACATGAAAGATTCCCTGTCAGACGGGCAAACTCTTTCGTAACCACGGCATTTACAGGACACATATCAGAAATTGACGTATATAAAAATCGGGGAAAAACTTTCTTGAAAAGTTTTTCCCCGATTTTTATATATCTCCATCCTTTTTTTATTTAGAAACGGAAAGAGAATTTTCATATGCAAACAATACAAAAAAGTTACGTTTTTTTCATCTTTAATAAAAAAGTATAACGGCAACGCGCCGTATAAATTTCAGCGCAAAACAAGAGAAACAGAATTTATAGTTTAATGTGAAAAAAGTTTTTTTCAGCCATGACAGTTTACGATTAGCGGTGCGGTATTTTAACCTACAAATCTAACCATATCTTTTAGTTAATAGGCTCAAAGTCGGCTGCTCCGTGCTTGCAGAGAGGGCAGATAAAGTCTGCGGGCAGTTCTTCTCCCTCGTAAATATATCCGCACACCTTGCACACGAACCCCTTCTTCCCGTCAGTATTGGGCTTCGGTTTTACGTTTTTTTGGTAATACGTATATGTCATTGTCTCGCGGTCAGATACAACTCTCGCTTCCGTAACCGTGCAGATAAACATTCCGTGCGTTTCGAGATCGACATAATCCTCAACCTTAAGCGACATAAACGAATTAATATATTTCGTCAGGAAAACGAGTCCGTTGTCGCTGCGGCACAGGTCCCAGCCTGCAAATTTATCAGCATTTCTTCCGCTTTGGAAACCGAAATTTTCAAACGCCGAAAACGGTGCGTCGACGCTCAGGCAGTTTACATTCATGATCCCGGTCTGCTTTATCACATGATGAGAATAATTCTGCTTATTAATTGTCACGGCGACTCTGTTCGGGCTATCTGTCAGCTGAGTTACGGCGTTCACGATAAGTCCGTTATCGCGCAGTCCGTCGTTCGATGTAACTACGTAAAGACCGTAACCGATATTGAAAAGCGCTTTCATATCGTTTTTATTTGCTTTTTCAGAAGAGCGCGCTATATATTCACGGCACAACTCGTCAGTGAGAGCGTCAATCTGCTCTCTGTTTTCGTCTTTTACAGCAGATTTTATGCGGACTACCGGATCGACGAAAGAAAGACCATGACATTTTGAGAGCTTTTCCCGCATTATCTTTGCTGCAAGAGGAGCCCATGTTCCGTTTTCAACGA
>CAKSJC010000009.1 GCA_934462885.1 uncultured Eubacteriales bacterium
ACAAAATCCTTGTAGCAGAAGTAGCTTCCACCTGCAACGAGGTTCTTCTTACAAAATATCTTCTTTCAGTCGAAAAAGATAAGAGCCGCCGCGCGTACATTCTGAATCATTTTCTCGAAGGCTTCCGTACTACGGTGTTCCGTCAGACATTGTTTGCAGAATTCGAACATAAAGCTCACGAGATGGACGCCTCCGGAACACCTCTTACGGCGGACTCTCTCAACAAGCTTTACGAAAATCTTGTGCGCGAATATTACAGAGATGCGGAATTCTGCGAAGAAATCAAATACGAGTGGTCCTATATCCCGCATTTCTACAATGCGTTCTACGTTTTTCAGTATGCAACCGGCTTCTCTTCAGCTGTCGCTATAATTTCAAACATACTGAAAACCGGCGATCCCGCTCCATACCTTGAGTTCCTCTCGTCGGGCGGCTCAGATTACCCGATAAACGAATTAAAGATAGCAGGAATCGATCTTACTTCTCCAAGCGTGGTCGAAAACGCGATGAAGGTCTTTGAAGAAACAATAGACGAACTTGCGGAAATAATAGGCTAAAAATTCACTTTTGCCGCGGCGTTTTCTCACTTGAAAACGCCGCTCAATTGTGTTTGTTCACTTGACGGAAAGTCTATTTACGGACTCTGAATCCAGCCTAAGTTCTACACGGAAAAAGCAACTATTTCTCTTATATGAAAGCTGATTTGAAAATGAAAGACAGCAAAGTTATGAAATACGCCCCTGCGGTCTTTGCAATAGGGCAAGATTATCAAATAATTTTTCTTACCGAAACCTCCGGACTCGGATGGATCGAAATCGCAGACGAACGCTTCACCGATGAAGAAGCAGGACTCTTAAAATTCGGAACTATCCACAAAATTTCCATCCCGGGCGAAAAACTCAATAAAGCTCGAAAATACACCGTTGTATTTACTGAATATCTAGAAAGACAGCCATACTTCCCCGAGGGAATCGAAAAAATACGCTGCGAATACAATTTTACCCCGCTGTCAGGAGATGATTTCAGAATATTCCAGTTTTCCGACACTCATGGTTTCAAGGACGGAGCTGCTTTCTCCTATGAAAACGAAGGCGGCGCGGATTTAATCGCTATGGTCGGAGATATAAATGACGACAATGATAAAATAAGCGATTTTCATACGCTTTTTGAGATAATGTCACAGACCGCACGCGGTGAAAAACCTCTTATATACTCTCGCGGAAATCATGATACACGCGGAAATGCCGCTCAGCTTCTGCTTGACTATGTTCCGACTGCCGTGCGTAACGGAAGACGTGAAACATTTTATTCATTCCGTCAGGGACCTCTATGGGGACTGGTTCTCGACTGCGGCGAGGACAAAGATGACTCTCATCCCGAATACGGAGACACGGTTCTCTTCCGCGATTTTCGAAAACGCGAGACTGAATACATACGCTCTCTTATTCTTAATAAAGAAAACGAATACGCAGCTGAGGGAGTTCGACACAAAATAGTGTTCTGCCACATATGCTTTGCCGAACACTTTAAGGACGAATTCGATATTGAAAACGAAACGTATGACGAGTGGGTTAAGCTTCTTTCCGAAATTGGAGTAGATTTGCTCATCTCCGGTCATGATCACAGAATACGCTTTGTAAAAGATCCGGAAAACCATGCAGACTGCCGTGCGGCAAAATTTTCTTTCGCAGTTTGCTCAATCCCCGCGGAATATGACCAAAACGCTCAAAAACGTTACGTCGGCGCATTAATTGAAGTAAAAAATAACCGCCGAACCGTAAAGCCCGCTCCCGGAAAAACTTTTATGGAGTTTTAACTTCATCAAACTTTTCCTTTTTTTCAACCAATTTTTTCTCTCATCTCATTCATTAGTTCCTGTTTTCTAAACCTGTTTTTAATTTTGTCCGCATGAATCAACGGAACATTAAAACAGGTTTTTTGTATTGACAAAAACTTTCCGCTCTGTTAAAATTATAATTAACCTGCGAATTGCTTGTTCCTAGGAGAAATATCATGATCAGTGAAACAAAACTGCGGAAACTTTTCTTAAACGACGAGACAGAGCTTATCGTGAAAAGAGAAACCGTTTCCACAAATACAGACGCGAAATATATTGCAAAAAATGGTTTATCATCTCCTCTTCTGATCGTTGCGGATTCTCAGAGCGGAGGACGCGGTAGGCAGGGAAAATCATTCGCCTCGCCTCCGGGAGGACTTTACATGACCCTCGCTCTTCCGAGTGGACTCGAAATTTCAAAAATCGTTTCCGTTACGTCGGCGGCATCGGTTATAGTATGCCGTTCTATTGAAAAGCTTTGTTCTGCCGATTGCGGGATAAAATGGGTCAATGATATTTTCATTTCAGGAAAAAAGCTATGCGGCATCCTCGTTGAGTCAATAAACGACTACACAAGCATGACGTCAAACGCAGTCATTATCGGTATCGGAATAAATCTCACGTCTCATCCGCACTCCGTCCCATCGACTTCCCTTTTTGAGGAAGGATTCTCGCTCTCTCCCGAGATATTATGTCACAGCATTACAAAAGAACTTATCTCTTATGCAAATAAAGGCTTTAGTTTTGACGAATTTTTCGATGAGTACAAAAAACGTTCGGTCGTACTCGGGCGTGAAATTTCCTACATAAAAAACGGTGTATGTACAGACGCGGTCGCGGAATCGATAGACAAGCAAGGTGGGCTTATCGTCCGCTCCGGGGAAAAAACGGAAACTCTAAGCAGCGGCGAGATAACACTTAAAATTAAACCAGCCATAGGTTAATCTTTCCGTGCCGATAAAATTATGACACTTTGCCGATAATCCCTGCAAATCCTATTTAATCAATCGAAAAATGAAAAACGGCGGATAAAACTATGTCATCTCTTATAATAAAGCTTATCGCGGCGTTTTCTATGCTTATAGATCACATGGGGCTTATTCTCTTCCCCGATATTGAAATCCTTCGAATAATCGGGCGGATTTCGTATCCGCTTTACGCCTTTTGCATAGCCGAAGGCTTTAAGCATACGCGAAACCGCATTAAATATTTTCTTCGCATCTTTTTACTCGGTTTTTTCTGTCAGACAGTTTATTTTATAGTTGACCGATCATTCTATCAGGGAATACTTATAGTTTTTTCGTTCTCAATAATTATCATGTTTTTTACGGACTCTGTGAAAAAAGATATGGGACATGAACGCTCCTCTCTCATTCTATCTTTTGATAAGCTTTCGGGAAGCGCTTTGTCAAGTATTGAGCAAAGCATAATCTCATGGATCATGCTTTTCATATCTGTAACCGCCGCTTTTATTTTCTGCGATTTTCTTGAGGTCGATTATGGTTTTTTCGGAATAATGCTTCCTGTTTTTACGAATATTTTTAATGACAGAAAGCGGCGTATTTTAATGTTTTCCGCAGGACTTCTCGCGCTGTGCATTGATATTGCTTATACTCAGTCTTATCCAATACAGTTTTGGGCGCTTTTCTCAATACCCATCGTTGTACTCTACAACGAAAAAATCGGAAAATACAAGCTCAAATACTTTTTCTATTTTTTCTACCCCACTCATCTCGCTCTGCTCTATGCCGTTTCAATGCTAAAATGAAAGGATGACATATGGTGCTTGACAAAAAATATATTTTCTTCGACCTTGACGGAACTCTTACGGATCCATCACTCGGTATAACAAACTCGATAATGTACGCTCTTGATAAAATGGGGCGCGAAATTCCGCCGCGCGAGAAACTTTATTGTTTTATCGGACCTCCGCTTATTCCCTCATTTCGTGAATTTTTGGGAATGACAAAAGAAGAAGCTGAAACCGCCCTCAAATTCTACCGCGTATACTTCGGCGAAAAAGGAATTTTTGAAAATGAACCTTATGAGGGTATCGCAGATGCTCTTTCGGAGATAAAAAGAAGCGGAAAAACCGTAGTTTTAGCTACCTCAAAACCTGAGGAATTCGCTCGCAAAATACTTTTCCATTTTGATCTTGCAAAATATTTCGACTGCATTTGCGGTTCTACAATGGATGAGAAGCGCACCGAAAAAGCTGATGTAATCTCATACGCTCTGGAAACGGCAAATGCCGATGCGTCCGATTCGGTAATGATAGGCGACCGTATGCACGATATCATCGGGGCACAGAAAAACTGTATGGATACGATCGGCGTTTTATGGGGATTCGGAACAAAAGCGGAACTTGAGAATGCGGGAGCGGGTCGGATAGTCAAAACTATACGCGATATGACTGAAATAATAGTAAAATAAAGAATAAAAGTCTGACTTGAAACGTGATGTTCACGTAACAAGTCAGACTTTTTATAGTTCGAGTTCAAAAGTTTTTATTAGCGAGCTAAAGCCTTTTCTGACATCCGCTTTTTTTACAATCACAGCAACCATGATATCGCTCGTTGAAATACTTACCGGGAATACATCGTTATCAAACAAACATTTCACGATATCTGATGATATTCTTCGAGTTCCAAGCATTTCGTCCCCGAAAACGGTTATTTTTGAAACGTCGCTTTCGAAAAACACTCTGAGATCCGGGAACATTCTCTCAAGGGCATCTGCCGCGCACGGCACGTCGGTTTCGTGAGTCGTGAACATTATATCTCCCGTACTGCTTGATGAGGTTGCTGAGATAATGTCTACATTTGCCCCGGAATTTATAAGCGCCGAAAAAAACTTATATGATATATCAGGATTTTTGGGAAGATCTCTTACATATATGACGGCAATATTGTCATCTCTGACAACTGCGCGAACACCCAAAACGGTATCACCTCCGTTTTACTCGAGAACTCTGATAACAGACCGGACTCCTCCGATAGAAGTCGAAACTTTTTCCATATCATTTAGATTCATTTTCCCGGCAATCACTTCAACGATTCCGCCGTCATCCGTGAGAACGTCTATCTTATCGCAAAGAGGCTCTAAAACTTCCGTTACATCAGCAAGTGAAGCTTCAAATCTGAAGTAATAAGTGAATTCAATATCAGAGAACGGCTTCATATATCCGGATTTTGCTTTTTCAAAGCAAATTTTAGCTTCATTCTGCACTGCTTCCGAGAGAACGGCGCATATGTCAGCCATAACGGCGCCCGCAGTCGGGAAACGTCCCGCACCACGTCCATAATACATTATATCGCCTGTAGTCGGACTTGTGACGGAAATACCGTTATACACCTCGGAAATAAACGAGAGCGGACATGAATACGGAACGAACATCGGGCACACATAAGCCTCGGCAAAGCCTTCCCCAATATTTGTTTTTGCGATAAGTTTAACGTTACCGCCCCATTTTTCAGCCGCTTTAATATCCTTTTCGGTCACGTAGCGCAAAGTTCCGGCGTAAACTTCGTTTTCAGACACAAGGATTCCGGAAGCAAGAGCTGTCAGAATAATTATTTTCCTTTTTGCGTCGATACCGTCTATATCAGCCGAAGGGTTAGCTTCCGCGAAACCAAGAAGCTGCGCTTCTTTAAGAACATCGTCAAAGCTTTTTCCCTCATTTTTCATTTTTGTAAGTATATAGTTTGTAGTTCCATTGAGAATACCGCAAACCGAACTTATTTTATCCCCCGAAAGAGAGGTATAAAACGGGCGGATCACGGGAATTCCTCCGCCGACGCTTGCTTCAAACATATATGTCACGCCGTTTTCGCGAGCGGCAGATAAAAGAACATCTCCGAAATTCGCTACTACTTCTTTATTTGAAGTTACGACTGATTTTCCTTTTTTCAGGCATGCAAGCGAAAACTCAAGCGCGGGGTGAGAACCACCCATAGTCTCGCAGACAAGGTCAACCTCGGGATCGTTTGCTATGATGTCTATGTCATGTACTATTCTGTCTGCATACGGTGAATCGGGAAATTCTCTGAGGTCAAGGATATATTTCACCGAAACATCGTCACCGACTGTTTTCTTTATCTCACTGTAATTTGCTTCGAGTACGGCTGTGATACCGCCCCCGACTACGCCGTAACCGATTATTGCAATTTTTTTCATATTTGATCTCCGTTTCGCCGGCAAATTCCGGATCCTTAAGTAAAATTTTGCCCGGACAGTTTTTGCATGGTTTCGGTACAAAGAAAGCAACGGTATTTCCGGCAAATGTTCTTTTAACCGAAATAAGAATACTATCCGGCTTTTTGAAATTAATTAATTCGTAAATAACGAGTTATTATAACATATTTTTTGTAAAAAAGCAACTTGTTTCAAAGAATGCAGAACAAAGATACGTATCCGTCATTGACGGACAAGGAACGTAAGTTATTATTCAATCTCAGACTCTATTGCCGTCAGCGATATATTGAAAAGCTCCCGCAGTCTCTCTGATCGTCCCATAAGATAGAGCCAACCAAACAATGATTCAAGCCCGGTCGCGCGTCTGTATTCACCTGCGGTACTGCTTTTGGGAACAGCTGAATGACCGCAATTTCGTCCGCGCTTGAAAATATCGGTCTCCTCTTGGTTAAGGAGCGGGAGGATTATCTCGACCACCGTACTTTGGACGTGCGCAGTCACGTATTTCAGCGATTCAATACTAGGGTGCTGTACATTTTTTTTCACGAGATATTCTCTGACTTGAAGCTCGTACACGCAGTCTCCGAGATACGCTAAATTTGCGGCGGAAATTTCCGACGCTTCACGTTTAAGGTCATTTTTTTCGTCTGATCCCACTTTAAAATCCATTATCTTTCCTTATTTTTTATTTAGTAAAAACATACCTTTTTATTTTATCACATCTTTATATTAAATACAATATACATCATGAAAACATTTGTTTTTTTATCATTACAATGGAAATGTGTTCAAAAGAAAGAGCTATTGTTCACATGAAACAAAATCCCCGACCATCAAAACTGACGATCGGGTATTTTTTCTTTTTTAATAATTCAATAATCGTTGAGGTAACGCCTATCAGCTCAATATCTCTTCGGCATATTGGTCTGCTGATTCTGGATCTTTCCCTTGTTCAGTATATCGAGTATTTCGGCAAAATCATCTTCGGAGATCGGAGAATCTTCTTCTTTCTTTTCTCCCTCTTTCAAAGATTCGTCTGCTACGTTTACTTTTTCCTTTACACCGGCTTTGATCTTTCCGGAAGCTACCGGTTTTATTCTCTCCTCCGGCTTGCGTCCGAAATTTGAGCAAAGATCGTCCTTTGTCTCGAAACCCGTTGCAATAATAGTTACCTTCATCGTATCCTCAAGCTTTTCGTCGAATGCTGCGCCCCATATTACGGTTGCGTCTTCGGCAGCTTCTGAGCTGATGAGAGAAGAAGCTATCTCAATATCATCAAGGCTGATATCAGGGGAAGCTGTAATATTTATAAGGATGCCTCTTGCCCCGGAGATAGTTGTCTCCAACAGAGGACTGGAAATAGCTCCGCGTGCGGCTTCGGACGCTTTATCTTTACCGGAAGCTTCACCTACACCCATATGTGCAAATCCCGCGTTCTTCATGATAGAAGTAACATCTGCAAAGTCGAGGTTTATGTATTCGGGAACGTTGATAAGCTCCGTTATGCTCTGAACACCGTGGCGAAGAACATCGTCAGCTACCTGAAAAGCGTTCATGAGAGTAATCTTTTCTCCGGCTTCTTTTAGCTTTTCATTCGGTATTATAATAAGAGAGTCAACATACTCTTTCAGCTTTTCTATACCGGCTTCAGCTTGATCCATTCTCTTTTTTTGTTCAAACGCGAACGGCTTTGTTACTATACCAACGGTCAGTATGCCCATTTCCTGAGCAATCTTTGCAACTATCGGAGCCGCACCTGTACCTGTGCCGCCGCCCATACCTGCCGTAACAAACACCATATCGGCACCTTCCAAAGCTTTTTTAATCTCTTCAGAGCTTTCTTCGGCAGCTTTTATACCTATATCGGGGCTAGATCCCGCGCCGTGTCCTTTTGTGATTTTTTCACCGATCGGAATCTTGGTAGTTGCGTTGGACTTTACGAGAGCCTGCATATCGGTATTAACAGCTATAAAGTCAACGCCTCTGATATTTGATGTCATTCTGTTTACAGCATTGTTTCCGCCGCCGCCGACGCCTATAACCTTTATATTTACTCCGCTTTCATAATTATTATCATCAAGTTCAAATGGCATCTGAATGCCCTCCTTGTCCAAAAAACTTTGTTATTTATAAAGTTGATATTTTTAACACAAGAATTTTCCCATAATCTCACACGGGATATGTTTTTTCCGCTATATGCAGTGACAATTATCCTAATGTATATAATACATTATAAGTTGAAAATTTGCAATACTTTTTTGAAAATTTCTTATGCAAATTTTATATTTTCGAGTTATTCTGTCAAATTATTCCTTTTAATACATTTTTTTCAATAAATTAACGGGCAAACCGCAAAAAACATCATTTACTGCCGGCATTCTCATATCTTACACTGGCTTGTCCTACTACCGACAGATCTATTTTTGCATATCTTTTTTTATCAAACTCTTCATTGTTTACCGTATTGTAAGCCATGCGAAGTTTTAAGTCAACGTCGCTCTCTTCTCCTAAATAAAGATCATATTTTCCAGAAAATATCAATGAAATATTGTATTCATCTGACAGATTAATCTCGTTTATATCTCCCGTCTCACCGAATACTGAAGTTTCAATTCCCGATAAAACGTTTCTGATGAATCTCTCGTCTCTTTGGTTTGTAAATGAAATCGTACGTCCTGCTACGGAATAGCTTACTTCAGGCAAAATCAAATATGTAAGCCCTTCGCTTTCAGCCTCTTCTTTTGAAGTCTTTTCGAGAACCCTGAGTCCGGAGGATAGTTTCAAGTAATCGCCGTAAACGTTAACATAATATGACGGTGTATCGTCTGTCGCATCAATTATAACGGTTTTCGGCATTATCCGCGTTATCTGCGCGCTTTTTATATACGGACAAAGAAACATTATATTTTCTTCGGCGTTTTCGGTATTAAATGAGTAAAGACTGTCTCCTATCTCAAATCCCACCGCCTCTGCTATCTCGTTTTCGGAATAAATCTCCGATCCTGATACATTGATGGTTTTTATTACAAAAAACAACTTGAATACAAGCAATGCAAAAACAAGTGTCACGGCAACTAACAAAAGCGCCGTAATAAGAGCGTGTTTATACTCGGAAAATTTTTTTCCGGCGACAGCGCGCCCTTTTGCGATCCTTTCGTCCCGTTCTCTGCGTTCCTCAAGAGATTCAAAAAAGTTTACAACTCCGTCAAGAATCATCTTAAACGGTCTTTTGCTTTTTTCCTTTGCCGCAGCAGAGCTTCCTGCACCCACTCCTGACATTCTGTTCGGTCTGTAAATATATTCTTTTCTATCCTCTCCGCGTGCGGCATAACTTCTTTTGATTCTGCCGCTTCCGCTGTTTTTTCTTATTTCAGTATATGGATGAGCCTCGCAATATTCTCTGTATCTCGCCAGCTGATTCTCCGCAAAAGCCTTTCCGTATGCCCTCTCCCGACCTATTTTTTTCTCTTTCGCCGAAGAATATCTCTCTGTTCCGTACAGCCTGTGCATCTCCTCGGCTTTCAAACTTTTGGGGCATATTCGGTCATAGATATACATAGCATCGGGCGCTTTTCTGTATTTGTTTATGTTATCCATAGATCAAACCCCATCCTTTACTTTTTTATCTGTTTATTATTTTTTTGAGCGTACAAGCTCGCAAATATCCTTATAGATAAGCTTATTTGAATCCGGAACTGCAAACTGTCTTATTTTTTTACTCATCTCTGCTCTTATCTGTTCTCCCTCGGGTGAGAGAAGTTTCTCAACTTCCGCGATAAGAGGTTTTGCTCCGTCCGCAAGCTCTTTTTCTTCAAAAAGACCCGCTGCTCCTGCGCCGTATAAAACCTTTGCATTCTTATACTGATGATTTTCGGCGACGTTTGGCGACGGAATAAAAATAGCGGTTTTTCCGGTTATTGCAAGTTCCGAAACCGTCATCGCTCCCGCGCGGTTTATTGTCAGATCGGCTGCCGCCATTTTCACCGGCATATCATATATATACTCGCAAAGCTCAATATTTTTGCATTTATCAAGTCCCATTTCCTTAAACTGCGACGTGCAGAGTTCAAGCTCGATAGCCCCCGTCGCATGGATATGGTAAACTTCCGGATGCTTTGAGGTGTATTCCCGCATCAACGCAAGGATCGCGTCGTTTACTTTCTCGGCTCCCATACTTCCGGCGTATGAGAGGATCACATATTTATATTTATCCGTTATCCCGAGTTTTTTTCTTGCTTCTTCGCGAGTGAGCGAGGTAAATCCTCCCATTACGGGATTTCCCACCATCATGAGTTTTTTCTTCGGACAGGAAAGCGTGTCGCCTGTCTTTTCAAAATTCAGGTATATCCTATCGACATGACGCTGGAGCATTTTCACGGCTACTCCCGCTATCGCGTTTGATTCATGAAGCGCTGTCGGAATACCCATTTCTGACGCCGCCTTTACAACGGGCCACGAGACGTATCCTCCTGTTCCGATAACGACATCGGGCTTAAATTCTTCTATTATCTTCTTTGCTTTTTTAGGAGAAGTAAGCGCCAAATACGCAGCTTTCAGGTTTTTGGGTGTGAAACTTCTTTTTATTCCCTGGACTTCAACATAGTATATGGGATATCCCGCTTTCGGGACAATTTTATGTTCAATTCCTTTTTTTGTTCCAACGTAAGCAATCACTGAATCGGGATCGTTTTGTTTTATCGTATTCGCAATAGCAAGAGCGGGATTTACATGTCCACCCGTTCCGCCGCCGGTCATAAGAACTCTCATGTCTACTCCGTAAGTTTGAATTTATCATATTCCGCTCATACACGCCGCTTGTAATGATGTGTTTTTACAGTCCCGCGTCTCGCATAAGAGCGTCTCGTTCAATATCCGATTTTTTTCGGTAGAATTGCTTTGATATCGCAAGCAACACTCCCATTTCTATCATCAAAACAACAAGCGATGATCCTCCGTATGAGAAAAACGGAAGCGTTATACCGGTATTCGGGATCATATCAGACGCGACGCACATATTCAGAAACGCCTGAAGTCCCACGTGAGTCGTGATGCCAAACGCCGTAAGCATGGTAAATTTATCCGGCGCTCTTTGCGCTATAACGTATCCTCGCCAAATAAAGAGAAGGAAAAGTAAAATAAGTCCAATCGCTCCTATGAATCCGAGTTCCTCGCACCATACGGAAAAAATAAAGTCCGTATGCGCCGCCGTCAGGTAGCTGAACTTTTGACGGCTCGCTCCGATTCCTACGCCGAACAGTCCTCCCGAACCTATCGCATAAATGCTCTGCGTAGTCTGATAAAGTTCATCAAGCTTATCTGCGTTTTCATCTGTAAAGGTCGTAATTCTTTCCAAGGCGTATGAGTTCATGAGAAGAAACGCGCTTACCGCGACTATTCCCGCCGGAATAGCGGTTTTAAGAAGCCACGACATTTTACATCCTCCGACTATGAGCATCGCAAAACCGATAAGACCTACGATGACTGTTCCGGAAAGATGTTTTCCGACCAGTACAAGGAGACAGGCGCATCCGAGGATGGCGAGCGGAAAAAACGTATTCCACCAGTATCTGCCTCTTCCAAGTCTCTGATCTGACATTTTTTCTTCGTATTTATCCATATACCACGCAAGCGTTAGGATAATAGAAACTTTCATAAGTTCGGACGGCTGGACGTTAAAAAATCCGAAATCTATCCAGCGCATTGTAACGCCCTCTTCGGTTCCGATAAACAAAACCGCTATGAGCAGGACTGCCGACACTCCGTAAGCAACAAGAGGCGCCCATGATTTATACCATTTTATAGGGAAAACTATCATTATAGTCATAAAGACGGCGCCGATTATTACAAACTGTATTTGACTTTTTATATATGTGTTGCTTTCATATCCTTTTGCAAGGGCGTATGGATAGCTTGCGCTGAAAACCGTAATGCTTCCAAGCGCTATCAATGCTATGATGATAATGAGCATAGGGATATCAATGCCGCCTTTTACGCGGACGATATTTTTCTGCCATTCGTTTTCGCGGCGCTCTTCGACCAACTCTCTTTTTTTCTGACGTTCGAGTTTTTTGTTTTCTTTTAGCGTCATTGACATATTTCTGCGCTCTCCGTCTACACGTCTTGCGCCTGTCATTGTTCTGCCGGAGTTTCTCGCAGCAGCGCTCTTACCGACAGTGAAGCTGTACCCGTTATTTACGCTTCTCTCGTGGTGTCTTTGATTTGACAAATAACTTTCACTGTTTTTTTCGCTGTATTTCTCAGCATTAGTATTTATCGACACTCCGCTTCTGTAAGTGCTGCTTCGGGCGTTTTTGTCGGTCGATATGCGTGAGGCGGTACTGTTGCGAAGTGTGTTTCCGCTGCTTTCCGCGCTGCTCTTATAGCTTACACGTGAGTTTGCAACACTCTCCGGGCGTCTTCGCGCACGGCTTTGAGTACCGTTCCTGCTATATTCGCTCATGCCGCGCCTCCTTTATGTAAGTATACTTATTGCTTATATTACTTACTTCTCAAGTTAATTCAAATTTACTGTATTTATTTATTTAATCCGAAAAACAGTGCAAGTATTGAAGCCGCCGCAGTTATTATTACCGCCACTGTGACTATCTTTATTTCGGACCAGCCGCATTTTTCAAAATGATGATGTATAGGACTCATCTTAAAAAGTCGTTTGCCATGAGTAAGCTTAAAATATGTCACTTGAAGCATAACCGAAGCTGTTTCTATAATATAAACAATTCCGAATATCAATACGATAAGAGGGTTATTAAGCATGAACGCTCCGCCTATGACAAGCCCCCCCAGAAAAAGAGAACCGGTATCACCCATGAACACTCTCGCCGGATAGAAATTATATACGAGGAATCCGCCGCAAGACCCGACCAAGATCCCGCCGAGGAGAAGAAGTCCGCCGTCAGGTTCAGCCATCCCCATAAGATATCCGGATGCAATGAAGAACAGCCCCACAACTAGAGTAACTCCGGAACAAAGCCCGTCTATACCATCGGTAAGATTTACGCTGTTCATAACTCCGGTGATAAGTATCATCGAAATGATGTAGTAGAATATCCCAAGCTCAACAGTTGCCCCGAAAAACGGAATATACATAGTTGTTTTCAATCCGCATACAAGAGTCATTCCGAGAAGATAAAGAGCCGCCGCTATCACCTGAAGCGTAAATTTCTGCAGAGCAGTCAGACCCTCGTTTTGTTTCTTCTTGAGCTTTGCAGCGTCGTCAACCGAACCGATAAGGCCGCCTGCCACGCCAAGCCCAAGAGTAAAGGCAAAAGGAAGAGCTGCTCTTATTCCGTCAATGACGCCTATATAGACAGATCCGGCAATCCCGACTGCGGCTGATGCAATAATAAACGCAATCCCTCCCATTGTCGGAGTTCCTTCTTTACTTTTGTGCCAGCGCGGACCTATATCAAGAATAGTCTGCCCCATTTTATGGCTTTTAAGAATTGGGATGAGCTTTTTCGAGATAAGGACACATCCGATAAATGTAATAAGAAGCGCTGCGACGCACAATATATTGTAATTCATTTGTTTTACCCGGCTTAAATAGATTTTTCAAATATATATCTTTTTAGAGCGTTTTGCCCGCTTGTCATATAAGCCGGGTAACTACGCTTCTTTGTTTTTACGCTTTTTACCGTTTTTCCTTTTAAATGCGTTTCTTCTTTGCGCGGCGCTTTTTCATACATTCGATAACTCTCTCTGCCTGCACCGCGCGGCTTGCCTTAACAAGGAGGATATCTCCCGGCAACAAAGTCTGAAGTATCATATCAGCCATTCCCTGTGCGTCTCTGGTATCAAGACACACATACACATTTTCGGCGCGTATGCCTTTTTTGATAGCGGCTTCCGCGACGATATCCGCCATCATTCCATAGCAAAACAGCTTCTGCACCTGCATCTGAGCCGCGTACTGTCCGAGTTGATCATGCATAAGTCTTGAGTATTCTCCGAGTTCAAGCATATCTCCAAGAAGAGCAGCCGGACGAGTTCCGTTTTTTGCCGCCATAGATACGAGTACATCAATCGCCGCGCGCATTGATTCGGGACTTGCGTTGTAGCAGTCGTCAATGACGGTTATTCCGCCTACATCGTAGACATTCTGTCTCATATCGGCTCCCACAAACGAGAGGAGTCCGCGCCTTATTTGCTCGTCGTTCATTCCGAGCGTAACTCCGACAGCGTATGCCGCAAGAGAGTTATAAACATTGTGTTTTCCTAGCGCCGGAACTTCGACATTCGTCACGGCTTTATTAGAATAGATAAGGTCATATACCATTCCGTCCGTTTTCTGTCTGATATTGACGGCTCTGAAATCTCCGCATCTGTTATACACGCTCATGAGCACGGGCTTTTTTTCAAGAATATCGTACTGTTCAAAAAGAAGAGGTTCATCGGCGTTCAATATAAGAGTTCCGTTTTCGGGAAGACCTAAACGTATTTCCATTTTTGCGCGGCAGATGTTCTCACGGCTTCCCAGAGAGGCCAAATGCGATGTTCCGATATTCGTAACTACCGCAATATCCGGACGCGCTATCTTTGTCATGTATTCAATCTCGCCAAGCGCGCTCATTCCCATTTCAAGGACGACCACGCGGTCGTCCGGAGAAATGCCGAAAATCGTAAGCGGAAGTCCAAGCTCATTATTGTAGTTTCCCTGTGTTTTATGAGTTTTGAGCGCCGCAGAGCATACCGCGTAGATAAATTCCTTTGTTGTTGTTTTTCCGACGCTTCCCGTAACCGCTACGAACTTCGCCTGAGAAAAACCTCTGTAATATCGCGCAAGATTTCCCAAAGCTTTTATCGTGTCATCGACAATAACTGCGCAGAAGGCTTTGCCCGAATTCTTTGAAACCTCCGGAACATACTGACAGATGAAACAATCCGAGCCCATTTCCAATGATTCGGTTATAAACTCGTTTCCGTCCGCTTTCTGTCCTTTTATCGCACAGAATATAACTCCGGCAGCGCTTTCTTTTGAATTTGTAGATATATATTTCTGAGGCACATCAGGAGATGCATTCCCGTATATTTCAAGTTTTCCGCCTACCGCACTTGCTATTTCGGCAGCCGTCAGAGATCTCAACTTTAATTCCGTGCTCATTTTTACCTCCGCTCATATTGAACTTACATTATGATCTTTATTTTTTATATATTCTTTCCGTTTCTTCCGTAACTATCGCTTCTTCATCAAAAGGAAACTTTCCTGAAGATGTTATTTCATACTTTTCATGTCCTTTTCCGGCAAGAAGGATCGTGTCTCCTTTCTCTGCCGTTTTTATCACATGCCTGAGAGCCTCACTTCTGTCGGGGATCACTTCGTATTTTTTCGTTTTATCAATACCTTCTTCGATATCACCGATGATTTTCATGGGATCTTCGCTTCGCGGGTTATCGCTCGTTATTACAACAAGATCTGCATATTTTGAAGCGGTTTCCGCCATCTTGCTCCGTTTTCCGCGATCTCTGTCTCCTCCGCATCCGAAAAGCACGGTCAGTCTTCCTTCCGCTATCTCTCGCAGAGCCGTAAGTGCGGCTTTCAAAGATTCAGGAGTATGAGCGTAGTCGATAAACACGTTAAACGGAGCGGTATCGCTCTTGACTTTTGAAAGTCTGCCGTCAATTCCGCGCATTCCGAAAAGCGCTTCTTTAACTGTCATTGCCCCAACTCCGAGGTTCATGGCACAGGCAGCCGCCTCCAATGTGTTATACACCGAATATCTTCCGATAAGGGGAGTTTTTATTCTGAAAACGGCTTTTTCGGAAAAATAGACATATTCAATCCCATCAGCCCCGTGCGGAACGAATCTCAGAGTACACACGTCGCTCCCCCCGATTTTTGCCGGGTCTGCGGAAATCTTTATAAATTCTTTGTCCGGAAACAGTCCGGGAAGTCTTGATATCCACGGATCGTCAATATTTACGACCGCGCAATCCGAATAATTCATGAGCTTTGCTTTGGCCGCAAAATAGTTCTCCATGGTGCCGTGGCAGTCGAGATGTTCCGGAGAGAGGTTTGTAAACACGGCTATATCGTTTTTTATTGCGGATGTTTTATCAAGAAGAAGTCCCTGCGAAGACGCCTCATATATGAGAGTATCGCATCCTTTCTTTTTCATTTCGAGAGCCGCACCGAAAAAGAATTCGGGATCGGGAGTTGTCATCGCTCCGGCGATATCCGAAACAGACGATCCGCCGTTTTTTCCCATGTCTATCTCATCATCTCCGGCATATGATCTGACTGTTGTGATCACGCCGACTTTTTTGCCCGCCGCGCGGAGAATGTGCCTCAGAATAAAAACCGTAGATGTTTTACCGGCAGTTCCCGTTACGGCAATTTTTGTCATACCGTCGCACGGACGCTCTGTGAAATTATACCACATCACGGACTCGGCAAGTCTTGTATTCGGAGTCATCGCGATATCCTCTATGCCTTCGATATTTATCTCGGACACAATGAGCACGGCTCCTTTTTTCTGAGCCTCAATTGCGAAATCATGACCGTCGCGGTGTTCTCCTTTTATACAAATGAAAACGTCTCCGGGCTTTATTTTTCTCGAATCTGAGCTGATTCCGCCGACTTCAAGATCTCCGCCTCTGTAATCAATATCGCATCCCGCGAAAAGTTTTGAAAGTTTCATAGATCCCTCCCTTAAAATCAAATTCTGAAATAACCGAATATAATTTGACTTTCCGATCGTTTTTAACTTTCGTTTTAGGGATCCTTTGGTTTATCAGTCCGTTCCGTCGAGGTGACGTAATTCTATTTCAATCACAGTACCTCTGGTTACCATTGTTCCGGGTTCTATACTTTGATTTATAACAGTCGCGGTAGTTCCGTTTGTCGAACCGTAGAGAACTACGTTGATACCGTCGGAGACTGCAAGATTGTTAGCATGATAAGCGGTCATTCCGATTAAATCCGGAACTTCAACGGTATCTGAAGGTTTTTCATCTCCGGTATACAGTATAAGAAGTCCCGTATCGCTTGAAATAGTCGAGCCGGCTTTCGGCACCTGAGCAGTGACAGTGTCGCCGTTTCCGATTATTTCATACTTGAAGCCGCGCCAGCTGAGATCGTTTATTGAGTTTTCCACGGACGCTCCGACATAGTTTGACAGAGTAATATCGAGTTTTGCAAGTTCCTCGGTTGTATACTGTGGTTCAACTCCGATATAAGGTAAAATATACGCCATGAGGTTTGATATATAAGGGGCAGCTACCGTACTTCCGTAAACGGGTCCCTGCGTCGGTTCGTCGACAATTATTATTGCGGCAACCTGCGGATCATCGGCAGGGGCGTATGCGACTGTTGATCCGACTCTGTACGGAGTATTTCCGTACTCGTCATATTTATCTTTTTTCTCCGATGTTCCTGTTTTAGCGGCTACTCTGTATCCTTTTACATATGCGTTTTTAGCGCCTCCGTCACCGGCTACTCCTTCTTCAAGAATATCTGTTATTGTTTCGCAGACTTCGGTACTTACCACCTGTCTCACCTTTTCATCGTTATAAGACTGCACGACGTTCCCGTCGTCGTCAACAATATCCTTAAGCAAGTGCGGGGTCATAAGG
>CAKSJC010000010.1 GCA_934462885.1 uncultured Eubacteriales bacterium
CCGCATGCGCCGAGGCATCTCGTTGCGTCAAGGCTGAATCTGAGGTCTTCCGTGATGCCGCCGTTTTTAATACCGAGCTTTTCTTCAAGCTTTTCCATGATTTTGCCTGAGCCTTTAACGTAGCAGGCGGTTCCGAGGCAGACGGCAACGGGATGCGCTCCCTTGGGATTGAGCAGGAACTGAGAATAGAATGTAACGACGCCGAATACTTCCGAGAAAGAAATATCGAGTCCTTTAGCTATTTCTTCCTGCACCTCAACGGGAAGGTATCCGTAAACATCCTGAGCTTCCTGAAGAACAGGCATAAGAGCGCCGTTTTCACCCTTATGTTTAGCGATAATCGCGTCAAGAGCAGCCTTCTTTTCGGGTGTCCCATGGAAAGCTACTGATGTCATTGCTTTTTTCATTTATTTTTTCCTCCTGAAGATATCTATATATAAATTTTTATATATATCTTTATATAATTATTTGCAAATTACATTTCGCAGCCCTTTTACAGGTTACTTTTCACAGAATGAAACTACGGCGTCGCAGGCAGAATCAAGGTAATCGTTTTCCATAAGCTCGATGACTCCGCGATCGACCAAAGCCGACAGCCTTTCATCAATAGGCATTCTTCCTATAAACGGAATACCGTATTCCTTACATACTTCTTCAGCCTTTGATTTACCGAACACGTACATTTCGCGTCCGCAGTCGGGACACTTTACGTACGACATATTTTCAACAAGTCCGATTACCGGTATATTCATAAGAGACGCCATATTGACGGCTTTTTCGACGATCATCGATACAAGTTCCTGCGGGGTTGTGACGATCACAATACCGTCCAGCTTTATTGACTGGAACACGGTAAGCGGAACGTCTCCCGTTCCCGGAGGCATATCTATAAACATATAGTCTACGTCTCCCCATGCTACGTCGGTCCAGAACTGTTTTACCGTCCCTGCGATGACGGGACCTCTCCAAACGACGGGACGTGTTTCTTCATCAAGAAGAAGATTAACGGACATCATTTTGATGCCGGTTTTTGTTTCAAGCGGGATAAGGCTGTCGCCGTTTGACAGAACGTCGCCGCTTGTTCCGAAAGCTTTCGGAATAGACGGACCGGTTATATCGGCGTCAAGTATGGCGCATTTATAATCTCTTCTCTGCATGACGGTCGCGAGCATTGAAGCAACTATCGATTTACCTACTCCGCCCTTGCCTGAAACGATTCCTATAACGTGCTTGATGTTTGAATCTTTGTTCGGCGCTTCATATGAAGGAGCGCGGCTCTGACAGTTTTCGCCGCACGAAGAACAGTCATGAGTACATCCGTTATTTTCAGTCATAACAAATCTTCCTTTCATTTTTTCACTACGCCGGTAAGCGATATTTTCATTATTTTTCTCTGCACAAACAATATAAAAATTCCAAAGCTACACATAGCGCACTTTATACTATTATATCTCAAAACATATCAAATTTCAATACCCCTGTTATTAATTCGTTCATTTCCCGCATGTAAAATAACGAAAAAAAACGCACATTTTCATTTTTCCGCATAAAGCGGCAGATAAATGTGCGTTTTTTAAAAACTTTCGTCTTTATTTATTTGGCTATTTTTACTACTATTTATTTATGAATTTTTACCGTTTTTCTTCATCGCGCTTGTACAAATACTTGAACAACTCAAACAGCACAATGAGAATAGCAGGCGGTATTACCGAAAAGAGAGAAAACAAATACGCTTTTTCTCCTTGCGCGATATCCGCTCCGAATGAAGTAAACATTAAAACTGCCGAAAAAACGATACCGCACACCGCAACTGCCGCATAAGCGGTATTCAATTTTTCTTTCGTGAGGATACTTCCTCGTCTCATTGTCTCGCACGAGACTGCGATTCCTCCGATTATGAGCGACGCCGACAGGACTGAAAGAATACATCCGTCAGAGGCGGCGTTTTCGCGAAAAGACGAGTAAAAACGGATAAGCGGTATAAGGGCGGAGCACAATACTCCCCAAACCGAGCCGCATATTACGCTGTTTATGCTTTTTTTGAAAAAAGAATCGGTTTTATTTCCTGAAAGCTTTCCCGTATCTTCAAATGACATGACGATTGACGCCGCAAAGTCAAATAAGAGTCCCCAGATCAAAATAAACACCGGAGAGAGAAGAGGAAGGCCGAATAAAACCGCAGCAAGCATAACAACAAGTCTCGCGGTCTGAGACGCCATGAGGTAAAAAGCCGCAGAAGAGACGTTGCCGACTGCCCTTTTTGAAGCGGATACAGCGCGTATGACTCCGGAAAATCCGCCGTAATTTCCCGGCGTCTGTTCTTTCTGATCTTCAGACGGATAAATAACGGCGCATGAGTTTGCGGATAGCGCTTCCGGGACCGGACGGTACTCGGACGAAGAAACCGCAAAGCCTATATCTGCTTCCGACAAAGAAGCGGCGTCGCATACTCTTCTTCCGACTGCCGCTACCGTACAGCCGTCAGAATGTTCTGATTTGTTTATATAACCCCGTCTTGCAGGTGTGCTTTTTTCAGCCGAAAAAGCGTTTTCCGCCATATTTTTTTCGGATTTTTTTTTCATATCTCCAAAAAGGCTTGTCTTGTCCGCGTCTGTTCTGTTTTCCGACAAAATATCGCCGTCTGAGGTATCGTATGTCTCGACGCATTCCGCTTTATTCCCGCAGTCAAGCTTATCCGAGGCATGAGCTTCATTACGATCTGCATCTTTTTTCTTTTTGAACGCGGATTTTATCTCTTCTACCGCACGTCTGCCGCGCATTGAAATATCGTTTTTGCAATCCGAAAAATCAACGATTATCCCGTCCGGGGTAAGCTTATCCGAAATATCGGCGCCGATAAGCGAATGATGTATGATCTTCGTTTTTTTATTAAAAAGCCCGAAGCGGTTGCAGTAGTACAGATCGGCCATAGGATCTTCCGAGAATAAAACCGGAACTATCCCCGCTTTTTTAATTTCAGCCGCATTTTCGGCGATCCCTGCGTCTCCCTCGGCAGACAGAGCTATAAAACCGACAAATGTCATATACTGCGTAATCACGGCTATGCGGTTTAAGGATTCAAACGGCGAAATTCTCATGCAAACCGCCGCAATATTCGCACCGCCGATCTCAAGACGCGCGCACTCGGTGAATATTTCTTTCTTTACCTGTTCCGAAAGAGACTTTACACCGTCTTTCGTCTCATAATATTCGCAAACGCTCATCACGTCTTCTATCTTTCCCGAACAAACAGCAACTTCCCTGCCGTCTTTGGAGATAAGCGACGTATCAAGAAGCAGCGCACGGCTCTCGTCTTTGCTTTTATGTTCAAGCGCCGGGTATATTATGCTTGTTTTTCTTCCGGTGAGTCTCAAAAACGAACCGAGAGCACTTTCAACAAGTTCCTCGTTTTCGTTTCTCACGTCGGAGTGCGCTCCGGGAGCGGAAAGCTTTTCCTCCGAAGAAAGCGCGGACATTCCCGCATATGAGATGATACGCTCCGCTTTCTTAATATCGCGTGCATCACTCATATCGCACATTTTTCCGTCTGCGAAAAATCCGCAGACTTCGGAACGGGGAGATTTAAAATACGAGCTTCCGCAGAAGATAATGCATCCCGTGTCCGCTATTTTTCCGATTAGTTCGGGGCTTCTTATTACCGCATCCGCTTCGCGCGAGACATTGTTTTTAAGATTTCCCCTTGAAGCCTCTCCCTCATTTTTTTCGGTATGCGCTCCTTCCGAGGACTCTTTAAGAGAAATCGCTATTATAATGTAGCCTATCGTGGTTATGTATTCGCTCATCGCGGCGACAGCCATAGCCATAGCTCCGAGAAAAACGTCGGGGAGAGTGAATCCCTTTCCGTTAAAGAGCGATAAGGCGGTTATGAGCATAACGAATACAAGCATTATCAGGCTTACGTTTTTTGCGCGGCTTTTCAGCTTTTCAACGGCGGGAAGCTTATCTGTGGGATCTATCACTATGGGTCCCCTCTTCATCACGAGGAGAGTTGCGTCTCCCGTTGCGACGGCTACCGCTCTTACAAAGCCCGATATCACAACGGAACCCGCAAAAATCATATTCGATCTGAACTCGCAAGGCATCTCGCCCGCTGCCGAATCGGTTTCTATTACAACGTCGAATTTATGAACCGGAGAGCGGTTTTCCGTAATCTTTTTCTCGCTTACAACCGCGTCGTCTCCGGATAATACTCTCGCGTCGCACGGCACGACGTCTCCCGGCTCAAGTATTATTATTTCTCCCGGAACAATCTCGTCTGCTCTGACAAGGTGCAGATTTCCCGATCTGATCACCGATATGACCGGACTTTTCTCACGCGCGTTTTTTTCAAGGATACGGTTTGCTCTGATATACGTAACCGCCCGCAAAAATCCCGCCGCCGCAAGTATAATGGTTATCATGCCGGCTTCTGCGCTTTTTTCGAAAAGAGCAGCTGCCGCCGCGCAGATTATAAGAAGAACTGACGCAAGATCGAAAACCACGGAAAGCGCAGCGTCTTTCATGGATGTCCGCTTTATGCTCCACACGGTATTCGCGCCGGAGCGCCGTCTTCTTTTTCTGACGTCTCCTGCGGCGAGTCCCTTATATGCATCGGAGGACAGAATCCGGAGAACCTTTTCCTTCGGCAAAAGATGCCAGTCATTCCTCTCTTTCATAAAACCCACCCAAATTTAAGTTCTAAACAAACAGCTCGATTCCGCAAATAAAACACGGCGGCTAAAAAATATCTTTTTCATATCCTGTTAAAAACACTTTTATCCGCTTCTGTTTTGCCGAAAGAATTCGAGCAAAAATGCTGTTTTTCCTTAATACAAAGCTGTTTCGGGGATTCTCAGCATTTCTCAACCGTTACGTTTTCTCCGTCTGAATCTATCTTCACGGCAGAAATTTCTCCGCGGCACGAGATAATAAGTTCAGCCATCTTATCTTCAACGTGCGTTTCGATATAGCGTCTCATGTTTCTTGCGCCGTACTTCTCCGAATATGACTTTTCAGCCACCAGATCGCGGCACTCGTCGGTAAACTCAGCTTTTATGCCCTTTGCCGAAAGCAGCTTTGCGAGATCTCCCAGCATAATGGCGGCGATATCTCTGAAATTATCCTTTGTCAGCGGATTGAACGTTATTATTTCGTCGACTCGGTTAATAAACTCAGGGCGCAGGAACTCTTCAAGAGCGCGCTTTGTTTTATCTCCGGTCATGGAAGCCGGATCTGTCGAGAATCCCGCTTTCGCGGCGGAATACGTGCTCCCGGCATTAGTTGTCATTACGATTATTGTGTTAGAGAAGTCGACCTGCTTGCCGTGAGAATCTGTTATGATACCGTCGTCGAGTATCTGAAGAAGGATATTCATAACATCCGGGTGAGCTTTTTCTATTTCATCAAACAGAACAACGGAATACGGTCTGCGTCGTATCTTTTCGGTCAGCTGTCCCGCGTCGTCGTAGCCGACATAACCCGGAGGGGATCCTACTATCCTTGATACCGAGAATTTATCCATAAATTCGCTCATGTCAAGTCTGATAAGCGCATCTGGTGATGAAAACAGATCGGCTGCGAGGACTTTTACAAGCTCAGTTTTTCCGACTCCCGTAGGTCCCGCGAAAATAAAAGACACGGGTTTCTTTTTATACTGTACTCCGGTGCGTCCGCGTCTTACGGCACGCGCGACTGCGGATACCGCTTTATCCTGACCGACAATGCGCTCTGATAAACGCTTATCCAGATTTTCCAGTTTTTCGTATTCGCTCTCGGCGATCGTTGAAGCGGGAATACCCGTCCAAATCTCGATAACGTCTGCAAGATCCGACTCTTTCATTGACACTTTCTCGCAGATCGCGTCGAGTTCTTCAAGGCGTTTTTCTATTCTGAGTTCTTCCGCACGTATATCCGCAAGCTTTTTGTATTTTTCTTCCGCGTCGCTTTCTTCGCCTTCTCCCGGCTTTGCGTTAGAGATCGAATTTTCAAGTTCCTCCCGCTCTTTTTCAAGCCCTGCTCTGCGGTCGGCAAGCTCATGACGTTCGTTTATTTCCGGCGTATGCACGGAGATATGCGACGACGCCTCATCCATCAGATCTATGGCTTTATCCGGAAGATATCTGTCGGTAATGTATCTCTCGGAGAGAGACGCCGCGCGCGAAATAACCTCGTCGGATATTTTTACTCCGTGATAATCCTCATAATATTTTTTTATTCCCTTTAAGATACCGACAGTCTCTTCGACTGACGGTTCGTTTACCATAACGGGCTGGAAGCGTCTTTCAAGAGCCGTGTCTTTTTCTATATATTTTCTGTATTCGGTAAGAGTTGTCGCGCCGATTATCTGTATTTCTCCGCGGGAAAGCGCAGGCTTTAAGATATTCGCGGCGTTCATGCTGCCCTCGGCGTCTCCGACTCCCACAATATTGTGTACTTCATCGATAACAAGGATGACGTTTCCCTTTTCCTTTACGTCTCCGAGAAGCCCGAGGACGCGCGATTCAAACTGACCTCTGAACTGCGTTCCCGCAACAAGAGCCGTAAGATCAAGCAGGCACACATCGTGATTGCGCAGTTTATACGGCACATTTCCCGCCGCTATCTTCTCTGCAAGAGCTTCAGCGATGGCAGTTTTGCCGACTCCGGGTTCGCCGATAAGGCACGGATTGTTCTTCTGGCGGCGACAAAGTATCTGCACCACTCTTTCAAGCTCCCGGTCGCGCCCCACTATTTTATCAAGTTTTCCCTCTTTGGCACGTTCGGTCAGATTTGTAGTGTAGCCCGTGAGATATTTATATTCTTTTTTCTCACTTTTACCGTCTTTTGTTTTTCCGGCTTCTTTTTTTCTCGGACGTCCGAAAGGAGAGGAGTTTTCCCCCTCGCCCATGAGCTTTGCGAAATTGATTATCGGCGCTCCTCCGTCTTCGTCTCCGGGAGTCAGGTCGCCGTTTTCGATCATCGCCTGCATCTCGTCGTTGAGGTGCTCTATCGTCTCATCGTCAAGTCCGGTTTGCGCTATCATGTCGTCGATCGGCTTTATTCCAAGTTCTTTCGCGCATTTTATGCACAGCCCTTCCTGTTTGTCTTCGCCGTTTTGCAGATTTCTTATAAAAACAACCGCCACTCTTTTGTGGCATCGAGAACACATTATCATATATGATTACCTTTTTTCATGTTTTGTTTTATGCTTTTATGCCGTACTTGTAATGTACCGCATTAATATTAAATTATCGACCGATTAATTCGGAAATTTTTGTAAACAGATCTTCTTTTATAAGATACTTGCATACTACGGTATCGTCTATCACATGTTCCCCAAACAATTCGGGGTCTATGGAGCCGAGCGAGGTCACGAGAAGAGAGAGCACGGACGCGAGTATGCAGACAACGAGGACAGCTTCCGCCGCCGAAAAAACAAATCCGAAAAATGTGTTTGCGCTCTTCAATATCGGCAGCTTGAATATGAGATTGAGTATAGACGTTATAATAGAGAGCGCGAGGAACGCCGCGACAAACAGAAGTATAAACGATATAGCCGATGAAATAACGTTAGATACGGGATCGGCAATTTCGCGTGCGTAGTCGTCAACAACGCCCGCCGTACACCCTGTAAGTCCGCGCAGCTTTTCGGCGAACGAATCCACAGCGACTCCATAACGGTCAAGTATGCCGACAAACGGTTCGGGGAGGTCTTCCGCCAGTCTGTCGAGGTTATACATTTCCGTCGACGTGTCGAACGAAAGAGAGCGGAGAGTTTCCGATATCCCGCTTGTAATGCGCTCGATAAGATAGTTATCCTTAATATATTCAGAAAGAACCGGCGTATAAGCGTATGCCACAAACAGCGACGCTATCCCGCTCACAAGTCCCATGACTGAGCGAACGAATCCCTTTCGCGTGCCGGACCATATAATCATTATAGCGCAGAATAGAATTACGGCGTCTATTGCAAAACTCATTTTAACCTCCCGCCTAAGTTATATTGAATCGTAAAAGCTTCGGTACAGGTTCATGTAAAGCGCTGAAATTTGTGTGAATCAAAAATTCAAATAAAGAGTCGGCTTCGGTTACAGTCCGAAAGCGCTCATGAAGTGGAAGTTATTCGTCCTCCGCGAGGACGGTTTTCGCTCCGTTTTTTGACGCAACAACGACTCCGCGCTCGGAAGTAAGTATAGAAAGAACGTCCGACATCGCGCCGTCATATGAGACGGTTCGGAACGTCTTATCCGTACTTATTTCGAGAATGGAATCCGCGGTCTTTATATACCCGAGCGAATTTGACAAATCTCCCGAAGCCGCGACTCCCGAGATCCTTTGTTTAAGCGTCACATCGCATACAGCCTCTCCCGTTTCCGAAAACACGAGCACGCGGTTCTCGCTTCCGAGGGCGTTCAGCGTTCCTACGATCAACGAAGATTTTCTCCCGATATCCGCGTACTTTAAGTTCATTCTGGAAAATCCTGCGGACGAGGTGAGATGTCCCTCATAATCAAAATAATATAATCCGTTTTCACAAAGCACGGAGAAGCCGTCCTCGGACGCTTCAACGGAAAGAGGCATCGTATGCTCATATTTCAGCAGAGCGGTATTTTCCGACGCGCCCTTTTTAATAAGCGCTATCTCGCATATAAAGTCCGATCCCGACGGAATAACGGAAGCTATTACATAATTGCTGCCGGAAGGCGATGCCGCAGACGCCATAACGTAATTTTCCTTGTATATTTTCATCGACGGATTGAACGCCGAATTATATATTGTCGCCACAAACCTTGTTTCTCTCGATCGCGTCACGAGAATACACGATCCGTCGTCGGCGATATCTGCGGAAATTATCTTACCGTCCGCTTTGCGCTCTATTATACGTGTGATCTGGTTAAAGACAGAATATTCCGTACCTCCCATATCGTACACAAGAATATATTTGTCCGACGCCGTAATAACGGGATTTTCGTATTCTAAATCTTCATCTATGAGGAGAACTCCCGATGAATCGTAATAAGAAAAAACATCTCCGTCGGTAAGTGCCAAGCCGTTCTTAAAGCGGATAAACTTCGTGTCGTCGTTTCCGTTATAAACGATATCCGATAACTCTCCTTCCGAACCGAAAGATACGGAATTAAAGTCCCTCACAAGATATTTCATATTGTCGTAAGTAACATATTCTCCGAAAAAAGCTGTAACAAAGACAATATACATAAAGAGCATGAGCATAAAAGCTATCCCGAATATCATATAGCCTCTCGAAACACGCAGATAATATCTGTTGATCTGCGGCTTAACTTTTCCCGAGACCGATATTCGGCTTTTTTTTTCGTTTTCGGACATTTCTATCCCTCTTATCAAAGCTTAAATTATCTTCCATGCGATATCTTCATTATACGAAACTTCTTCAAGGTACAGTCCGCACGCGGGAGCTGTTTTTCCGGCAAGCGCACGGTCTTTTTTTTCTATTATCTCTTTTATGTCCTCCGGTGAAAAGCGCCCCGCGGCGCATTCCTCAAGAGTTCCGGTTATAATGCGCACCATATTGTAAAGAAATCCGTCGGCGGTTATGCGAAGCTCCGTAATTCCGTCTTTTTTCCCCACGTCAAGCGAGTAAACCGTGCGATGCGCGTCTGTTATCTTTGAGCCTGCCGCCATAAAAGATGTAAAATCACGGTATCCGACTATATAAGCGCCCGCACGTCTCATTCTCTCCAATTCGTTTTCTCCGAGAGATATTTTTATATGCCACGCTCTTTTTTCAAGAAACGGATCTGAGTACGGGCTGTCATACATTTTATATAGATATGTCTTTGACTTCACGCTGTAACGCGGATGAAACGAGTCTCCTACCGCGGCTTCCGCGCACACTGAGATATCGGCGGGAAGGTTTGGTCTGATCGCTCTGTGAAATTTCCCGATCGGAATCTTAAGCCAGTCCGACGACGCGAGAGCGTTGTCTGTCGGAGCTACGGTACAGCAAAAGCCGAGAGCGTGAACGCCGGCGTCCGTTCTGCTGCATCCCGTAACGCTGCACGGAAATCCGAGAGTTTTCGCCGCCGCTTTTGTAAGCGCTGTCTGAATCGACGGAAGTTCGTTTTGCGCCTGATAACCGGCATACGCGCTTCCGTCATACATTATTTTTAGCAGTAGCTTCATGGCGCGCTCAAATGATAAGCCCGTATACGGGAAAATAAACGTTAAGTACAATAACAGCCGCTGTAAGGAGCACGGCAAAAACGGAAAAAACATAATCCTTTTTTTCTGCGTGCAGCACATTCATGCGCGTGCGCCCGTTGCCGCCGGTATAGCATCGGCACTCCATTGCGGTAGCAAGCTCGTCCGCACGGCGAAAAGCCGAGATAAACAGCGGTATGAGTATCGGAATAAGTGCTTTTGCTCTTTTGATAAGTCCTCCCGACGAAAAATCCGCTCCTCTTGCGCTCTGCGCATTCATTATCTTCCTCGTTTCGTCAATAAGCGTGGGAATAAAGCGAAGAGCTATCGTCATCATCATTGAAAACTCATGAACCGGGACGCGGATTTTTTTCAGCGGTGAGAGAAGCTGTTCCAGTGCGTCGGTCAGTGCGAGCGGAGTCGTCGTATAAGTCAGAAAAACCGATGTCGCCGCGATCAGGAGAACTATTCTCAGCACTATAAGAAAAGCGTTTAATATTCCCTCAAGGTAGATGTGTATAAATCCGAACGAAAAAAGAAGTTTCTCTCCCGTCATCCAGAAGATATTAATCACCGCCGTGAACGTAATTATAAACAAAAGCGGCTTCATACTTTTTAATATAAGTTTCGGGGAAATTCCCGTCATAGCAACGAATGCAACGGTAGCTGCGGTCAGAAGCGCAAACGCGGTAACGCTCTTTGCCAAAAATATCGCCACTATATATATTATTGAAATTATTATTTTTGCGCGTGGATCTAGTCTGTGGATAACGGACGATCCTTCGACGTATTGTCCGAACGTTATATCGGCTCTCATTATCGTGTAACCGAACCTTTCCCGACGACGTGCAGCGCTTTATGATTTCTCATTTTTGTAAAAAACGTCGTCTCTTGTTTCTTTGAGGAGTGAGCTTATTTGAGAAGGTGCGTTTTTGGAGGAAGCTTTTTGAGTATGGATCATTCCTCTTTATTTACGCGTGTGAATCTTGTTGTAATTACTTAAGCTTTCAGGATCATTTCGAATGAGGAATCATGCGCTGCCTGGCTTGCGTCCTCATGATGTGTATCATACCCGTTTTTCTTCTTTTACCGTATTCGGCTGACGTTTTCCGTCAATATACTCTTGCAAAAGTCCAGCCGCGTAATCTACCGTGTAAATATCACGTCCTATGTCTATCCCGTAATCCGCCAAAGCCGCCGCTATCCTTGTTATCTGCGGAACGTCAAGTCCTATCGCCACCAGCTCCGAGTATTCGGAAAATACCTCGGCGCAGGTCTTATGCATAAGAATCCTCGTATTCGACATTACTACGATATCATCGCAGTACCTCGCCATATCTTCCATGCTGTGGCTTACTATAAGAACGGTAGTTCCGCTCTCTCTCGAATAACGCTTGATACCTCCTAAAATATCGCGCCGTCCCGACGGATCAAGTCCCGCCGCCGGCTCGTCAAGGATAAGTATCCTCGGACGCATCGCAATAACTCCCGCCAGCGCCGCTCTTCTCTTCTGTCCGCCGGACAGATCGAACGGAGACTTATCAAGCATATCCTCCGACAATCCCGAAAATGCCGCCGCGTCGGATACGGTCTTTTTTATTTCTTCTTCGGACATTCCCATATTTCTCGGACCGAACGCTATATCCTCGCGGACAGTCTCAGCGAAAAGCTGGTATTCCGGATACTGCATAACAAGCCCCGCCTTGAATCTGACTTCCCGTATTTTTTTAGGGTCTTCCCATATATCCCGTCCGTCGAGGAGAATTTCTCCCTCATCAGGCTTTAGGAGTCCGTTTATCATCTGCACGAGAGTCGATTTACCGCTTCCCGTATGTCCGATAAGCCCTGTAATATGTCCCGCCTCTACCGAAAGAGACACATTGTCAAGCGCTTTCACCGCGGAAGAAGTGTCTTTATTATAGGTAAAGGACACGTTTTTTAATTCTATAACTGCCATATATGCGTGATCTTTCTTATAAATTCAGTCATCTGACCGTTATCTCGGAGTTTTTCTCCCGCAAAGCTGCTCTTTTACGGATAGCGTCCGCTATGACTGCGGCGCAATTTGCCGATCCGAAAACATCTATCGGAACGTCAAGTCCCGCTTTCTTCAATTTATACAAAAGCTCCGTCGTCTGAGGAACATCAAGTCCCGTCGCCCACATTTTCTCCGGATTTGAGAATATCTCGCGCGGCGTTCCGTCTCCGATTATTTTTCCGTGATCCATAACGATTATTCTGTCGGCGCGCGACGCTTCGTTCATGTAATGCGTTATGAGAACAACGGTTATTTTCTCTTCACGGTTCAGCTTTTCGATTATTTCCATTACTTCTCGCCTTCCCATAGGGTCGAGCATGGCGGTTGACTCGTCGAAAATTATACATCTGCGGCGCATTGCGATTACTCCCGCGATAGCTACCCGCTGTTTTTGTCCCCCGGAAAGATTGTACGACGGGTGACGCGCATATTTCGTCATACCGACAGCTTCAAGAGCGCCGTCGACTCTCTTTCTTATTTCAGCCGGAGGAAGCCCGAGATTTTCGCATCCAAAAGCCACGTCTTCTTCAACTATCGTAGCGACTATCTGGTTATCGGGATTCTGAAACACCATTCCCATATCCCGCCGTGACTCCATAATGTCTTCTTCCGTCACATCCGGGCTTGTCATATCCCGACCGTTTATATACAGTTTTCCGCCGTCCGGCATATTCACCATGCAAAGTATCTTCGCAAGTGTCGATTTCCCGCTTCCGTTATGTCCGAGGATCGCAGTGAACGATCCTTCTTCTATCTCAAACGACACCCCGTCGAGGGCGCGAACAGGCTTATTTTCATCGTCTCCGGGGTAGGAGAACACAAGATTTTCCGCTTTAATTATTGTATTCATAACTCAATTCCGAAATATATTTTACTTAAATAAACGCCGCGCGTACTGAAGCTCCGCTCGGAAGTACGAGCGAGGTATCCGACACGGGGATTCCCGTTTCTCCCTCTTCGATATAAGAGCGTTCAAGCAGGTTAGCGGGAAGCGAAAGAGACAGGATATATTTCATAACCGCGGGAGAAAGTCCCGTTGTGTATGAATTTATAAGGAAAAACGCCGGATCGTCCGAAAGCGCTTTCGTACAAAGCGAAACAAGTCCCGCAGCGCAATCCTCAAGCTTCCACACTTCCCCTCCGGGACCTCTGCCGTACGACGGGGGATCCATTATGACTCCGTCGTACTTATTACCGCGGCGTATTTCTCTCTCGACGAACTTCACGCAGTCGTCGACTATATATCTGCACGGCGCGTCCTCAAGTCCAGAAAGACGCATATTGTCGCGCGCCGCCTGCGTCATTCCCTTTGAGGCATCGACGTGGCACAGAGCCGCTCCCGCCTTTGCCGAAGAAACCGTCGCTCCTCCCGTATACGCGAAAAGATTTAAAACCTTTGGAGCTTTTTTCTTTTCCGCGATATATTTTTTGATCATCTCCGCAGTCCAGTCCCAGTTAGTCGCCTGTTCCGGAAAAAGCCCCGTATGCTTAAAGCCCATTGGGCGAAGCCTGAAACGCAAGTTCTTATATCCGATCCGCCAGCTCTCCGGCATACGGTTTACAACCCAAGAACCGCCTCCGCCTCTTCTTTTATAAACACCGTCTGCCTTTTTCCACAGAGGATTTTTTCTCTCTCCGCTCCATATCACCTGAGGATCGGGGCGTATAAGGATATATTTTCCCCATTTTTCAAGTCTTTCTCCGCCTTCGCAGTCGAGAAGCTCATAATCTTCCCATCCGTCAGCGATCCACATATATGTTAATCCTCCGCTTTATTCACATATATCAGGGGCTATGTCTGCCGCGTTGAACCGTAATCAAAAATCAGCCGCGCGCTCCCTGTTTCACGCAAAACATTCTAAAGGATGTTTTCGTGCTATTTTACTCCGTTTTTCCGGAGTTCGCCTGCCTTCAAAATAGTCTCAAGCGAGTTTTTTCTTCCGCTCTGTCCTATCTTTCCCGCCATTGAGGTAGGTTTATTATAAAACTCGGCAAGTCTCGACGTTCCGGTGTGAGCGTGGCATATCGCCGCCGCAAGAGCGTCCGCTGTGTCGTCGGGCTTAGGCTGTTTTTTCAGTCCGAGAAACATCGTAACCATTTCGATGACCTGATGTTTATCCGCTCTTCCGTACCCGACCACAGCCTGCTTTATCTGAAGCGGTGTATACTCGAATATCGGCACGTTCGCCATACGGCACGAAAGAAGTATCGCGCCTCTTGCTTCCGCCACAATTATTCCGGTCTTTTGATTCGTGTTAAAGAAAAGCTCTTCTATCGCCGCAGAGTCAGGATTATATTTCCCGATTACGGTGTTAAGTTCCGTATAGACGGCGGCAAGCCTGTCCTCGGTTTTCATTGAAGCGACAGTCGTTATCGCGCCGAAATCTACTGGTTTAACGCGCATTCCGGCGCCGCCGTATTCTATGATTCCCCATCCGACGATTGCGATCCCCGGGTCTATTCCTAAAATTATCATCTTTCCGCCTTGTTTGAAAGAAGCCGCCAAGCCGGCTGCATTCCGTCAGAGTCATCGGGGAAACGTAATACCCCGATTTTAGTTTATTAATAATATATTATATCACATATATCGCTTCATGTCAAAACAGTTTAAGTATTTTATGTTAAAAAACTGTATCTAAAACGCGGGAGCAGAACCGCAAAGCAAATGCGAAAGTTTAATTTATTTTTACGTTTGCGTAAAAAAACACGCGTGCTTTTTTATGCGAATAAAAATATGCGCCGGCGGCGCTTCACGCATCACGAAAAAATCCGCCTTTCGGCGGAAGTTTTTCTCTTTAATTTGTATTTTGCGGTTTTTCTTTACGGAATACGCGTATGTAATCAGCTTTTTTTCAACTTCATTGGGCGAAGCGTTTCGGGAGAAACGATCGCACACAAAATCGCTATGCAAACGCCGCTGAGAATTGCGTTCGGGATCATGTATCCTCCGTTGTATACAAGAGAATAGACCCAAACGGACTGTCCCTCGGGAGCGTAGGAACCCCACAAAAGCACACCGGAGAGGAAACTGCACACATAACGGAGCAGATTTACCACGACAGCGCCCGCAGCGTAACCTGCGAGCTTGTATTTACCGAACAGACGCGCGAAAACGGGTGCCGTACCGAGAACAGTGAACGCGAGAATGTAGTCAAGCATCACGCAGCCGAAAACAGCAAGAGCGGTACCGGCAGGCGGAGCATACCATCCCGTGATGAGCTGAATAACAGCTTCGGCGAACGCCGCTGCCAGACCCCATTTCAGTCCGCGGCGGTATGAAATAAAAATTATCGGAATTGACGCAATGGTAAGCGAACCTCCGTTCGGCCATTTCGGAAGCGGCAGAAGGTCAAGCGCAACGGCAAGCGCGACCATGACCGCACACTCGACGAGCGCAAGCAACTGCTTATGAAGTTTGCTTTGATTTTTGTTTGCCATGACATAAAGTCCTTTCAAAATAGATTTCAAACAACACGCCTGAAAACAAAAAGCCGCAGTACAAACGTACTGCGGATATGCGTCTCGAATTTATGCCAATATTATCTTTTTGACCAATTCTCCCTACGCCGGCATTATCCGTATCAGGTTAAAGGGTTCGGTTTCACCGTCTCAGCATTTAAGCACCCCTGCGTTTGTTCAAGCATATTATAGCAGGGAGTTTATTTTATGTCAATGAGTTTAAGAAAAAAATCGCGGAAAAGTTATTAAAATGCATTACACGGAGCAGGCTTTTTTACAAATCTGCGCGTCGCTCCCATAACTCGTTATGCCGTTCAAGCTTACCGTTTCACATAACAAAAAACATCCGCATAGCGGATGTTTTTTGGCTCGTTGCACCGAAAAAGATATCGGTGCTACTTGTTTATTGCGGGAGTGGGATTTGAACCTCACGACCTCCGGGTTATGAGCCCGACGAGCTACCAAACTGCTCTATCCCGCGATATATTTTTATTAAGGAAAATGCCGGACACCGGGCTCGAACCGGTACGTAACTTTCGTTACACGGGATTTTAAGTCCCGGGCGTCTGCCTATTCCGCCACTCCGGCACGTTCATCCCTCAGGGCTTCCCTTAATGCTATATCAGTATAGCACGTTCTTTGTTATTTGTCAATAGTTTTTTCAATTTTTCCGACTCCGTTTCTTTCACAATTGTGCGTTTTTATTTGTATCTGAATTTTTATTCTCGCTTTTTATTGCAGAGATTTCAAAAATTATAGCTTTTTAGGATGCTGTATGCTATAATATATTTATCTTTACGATCATGTTTTATACGTTTTTCCACAATTCCTCAAAAAGGAGTTTTTATGATAAAAAATATTCCCGACTATCACAAATCTTTATCCGCTCTTCATGTCGGATGCGAAAAACCCCACGCTTATTTCATACCGTTCGAGTCGCGCGGCGCGGCTCTCGGCGGAGAGCGCGGGATGAGCCGTTATTTTAAGTCTCTCTCGGGTGAATGGAATTTCAAGTTTTTTAATTCCGTATCGGAAGTAAAAAACATTGATCTTACCCCCGATTTCGAAAAGCTTACCGTTCCGATGTGCTGGCAGATAAAGACGGAACGCGGATACGACGCGCCGAATTACACAAACATAAATTATCCGTATCCGATCGATCCGCCGTATGTTCCGGATGACAATCCATGCGGACTTTATATACGCGATTTCGTAATTCCGGCTGATATGGCGGAAAAGGAAGCTTATCTCAATTTTGACGGAGTGGACTCCGCGTTCTACGTATGGATAAACGATTCTTTCGCCGGATACAGTCAGGTTAGTCACTGCAACACGGAAATTAATGCCGCAAAGTATCTTCATGCGGGTAAAAACACGATAAAAGTCTTTGTTTTAAAATGGTCCGACGGATCGTATCTTGAGGATCAGGACAAGTGGCGTATGTCCGGTATTTTCCGCGATGTGTATATTCTGTTCCGCGATGAGGTGCATATAAGAGATATTTTCGTAAAATGCGATCTTGACGACTCGTTTAAGTCAGCTCGCTTTACATCGGAGCTGTCTCTCACGGGAAGCGCCGCCGTGAACTGGGAGCTTTCGGATGAAGGCAGAGTTATTTTCAGCGGCAAGTCTGATAT
>CAKSJC010000011.1 GCA_934462885.1 uncultured Eubacteriales bacterium
CGAAGCGACAACCCAGGGAGCGCGGCGGTTATCTTTAGTTATAAACTGCACGTTATCCACACTTGAAAGAAAAGCTGCGCCTCGGAGGTTGCGCGAAGCGACAACCCAGGGAGCGCGGCGGTTATCTTTAGTTATAAACTGCACGTTATCCACACTTGAAAGAAAAGCTGAGCCTCGGAGGTTGCGCGAAGCGACAACCCAGGGAGCGTGGCGGTTATCTTTAGTTATAAACTGCACGGTATCCACACTTGAAAGAAAAGCTGCGCCTTGGAGGTTGCGCGAAGCGACAACCCAGGGAGCGTGGCGGTTATCTTTAGTTATAAACTGCACGGTATCCACACTTGAAAGAAAAGCTGCGCCTTGGAGGTTGCGCGAAGCGACAACCTCGTGAGTGGGGTGGTTTTCTTTAGTTATAAACTGAAAATTATCCCCACTCAGTCGTTCCCGCGGACTACTTCTACTTTCAGAGTGTTTGTGTTTCCGGGGGTGGAAACGGGAACTCCCGCGGAAATAACCGCAAGGTCTCCCGGAGAAACGAAATCGAGAGCTTTCGCGCAGTCGATAGCGTGGCGGAAGAGCTTGTCAAGAGAATCCTGCGTGAGCGCAAGGATCGGATATACTCCCCACGAAAGAGAGAGCTGGTTGAAAGTTTTCTTTCTCGGAGTAGCCGCGACGACCGGCTGAACCGGACGGAATTTCGACATTCTGCGCGCGCTCTTTCCCGTAGTCGTGAGAGTTATTATCACTTTTGCCTTGATATCGCTTGCCGTCGTGCAGGCGGCGTCGCAGAGAGCGTTCGTAACGTCGGAGTAGTCGATGTCGTAGCTCATTCTTTTGTATATATCGGCTTCAAAAGCGTCGTCTTCCGCCTGCTCGGCGATTTTCGCCATAGCGCGAACCGCGCGGAGCGGGTATTTTCCGACTGCCGTCTCTCCGGAAAGCATAACTGCGCTCGTTCCGTCGAATACGGCGTTTGCAACGTCCGAAATCTCGGCTCTCGTCGGAGTGGGATGCTCGATCATCGATTCAAGCATCTGCGTGGCTGTAATGACCATTTTTCCCGCAGAATAGCATTTTCTTATGAATCTCTTCTGAAGTCCGGGCAGACGTTCGAAATCGACTTCGACTCCCATGTCGCCGCGCGCTACCATGATACCGTCGGAGTACTTGAGTATCTTGTCGAAATTATCGATCCCCTCGTTGTTTTCGATCTTGGAGATTATCTTTATTTCGTGACCGCCGTTGTAATCTATGAATTTTCTCATCCCGATAACATCCTCGGGAGTACGGACAAAAGAAGCCGCCACAAAATCAACGTCGTTTTCAATACCGAAAATAAGATCGCTCTTATCCTTCTCGGAAAGGTGAGGCATATCAAGATGAACGTTCGGAACGTTCACGCCTTTACCGTTTTTTACGGTTCCGCCCGAAATAACTGCGCAGCGCACCTCAGAGGCGGTGCACTCGCGTACCTTTAATTCGATGGCGCCGTCGTCTATGAGTATCCGGTCGCCTGCCCTTACCTGAGACGGAAGATCCTTGTACGATACCGAACCGATTTCGGAGTTTCCGACAATGCCTTCTGTCGTGAGCGTAAATTCATCGCCTGTCTCTATTTTAACGCATCCGCCCTCGAATTTGCCGAGACGGATTTCGGGACCTTTTGTGTCGAGCATTATCGCAAGCGGAACGCAGAGCCTGTCTCTGACTTCTTTTATTCGTTCTATAACTTTTTTATGTTCCTCGTGAGTTCCGTGGGAAAAGTTGAGTCTTGCGACGTTCATTCCCGCGCCCACCATTTTTTCGATCATCTCTGAGGAATTTGATGAAGGACCGAGAGTACATACAATTTTTGTCTTTAGCATATCTAAAAAATCTCCCCCATTATAAATCAAACATATTATAACACAATATGTCCGTTTTGAAAAGCGTTTCGGGAAAATATGCAGCTTTTTTTGAAACGTTTTTTTGGGACGGCAGAACGAATGATTCAAAATTTACATTTTATACTTGAAAAAATTTCGGTATGAATTTATACTGACTTTGTATTTTTATGTAAAAAGGATATTGAATAATGAAAAAAATAATAACCGCGGCAGTCCTTTTGGCTCTTGTCGTCTCTTTAGCCGTAACGTTTACGGCGTGCAGCAATACTTCCGACGAATACGCGCCGCCTGCCGGCATGATAAACGCGTCCGTCGCGGAAGCGAATTTTTATCTTTACGTTCCCGATAAATGGACGGTTGACAATTCGGCAATTTCCGCCGGGGCATACTATAATAAAGCCGATCCGTCGAGCGTGTCGCTGATGCGCGGCGATCTTGACGCGGAGACGCTTTCGGCGGAAAATCCGCTTGACGCATGGTGGGATAAAAATAAAACCGAGCTTTCCGAGGTTTTTTCCGATTTTAACGTAGAATCGGAGGATAATCTGCTCATAGATTCGGCGGCAGGGAAAAAATACGTGTATACCGCGTCTATCGCGGGCGATTCGTACAAATTCATGCAGGCGGCGGTCATAAAGAAAGAAGACGTATATATCTTTACATATTCTTCCACGCCCGAAAATTTTGATTCACATCTTGACGAAGTATCCGAAATGATCGAACATATCATTATTAAATAAGATTAAAGCCCCAAGCGGAATTTGTAAAATTAAACAGGATAAAATTAATAACTGAGATGGAACATTATCTTGACAATTCGGCGACTACAAAGCCGTCGACCGCCGCGCTCGACGCAATGAACCGCGCGGCGGAAATATGGGGAAATCCCTCGTCTGTACACGGACTCGGACAAAAAGCGGCGATACTCCTGCGCGATTCGCGCGCAGCGGTGGCAAAAGCTCTCGGTATGCCGAAGTTCGGCGCGGATAAGCTTATCTTCACATCGTGCGGCACGGAATCAAACAATATAGCGATGACGGGAACAGCGTTTTCGAAAAAGCGCAATCCGAACAATCCCGGAACCATCGTAATTTCCGCGGGAGAACATCCCTCGATAAGCGGTCCCGCCGCTTTTCTGCAAAGCTTCGGATACGATGTTGTTACGGTTCCGACCGCAGAGGGAATTCTTGACGCGGAATATCTGCGCGCCGCGCTTTGCGAAGTAAAGTCGCCCGTAATATTTGCCGCGTTCATGCTTGTAAATAATGAAACCGGCGCGCTTTACGACGTAAAATCAGCCGCCGCGGCGGTAAAAGCGAAATTTCCCGACGCGACAGTCCACTGCGACGCCGTTCAGGGTTTTTTGAAAACGACCGCGACTCCGTATTCTCTCGGCGTCGATACGATGTCGGTAAGCGCGCACAAAATTCACTCGATAAGAGGAGCGGGAGCGCTTTTTATTTCGGGAAACGTTATAAAACGGAAAAATATTACGGCGGTTATGCCGGGCGGAGGACAGGAAAACGCGATTCGCAGCGGAACGGAAAACCTTGTTTCGATAGCCGCTTTCGCGGCGGCGGCGGAAGAGGGGAGAGAGAAGCTTTCTTCAAATACGGAAAAAACCGCCGGACTTCGCGCAATGTTTGAGCGGGCGCTTTCGGAAAAACTCGCGCCGCTCGGATATTCGATAAATAAACCCGCCGGAAAGTATCTCGCGAATATAATAAGCGTGAATCTTCCCGATATACGGAGCGAAACTATGCTCAACTACCTCTCGGGGAGAGACATATATGTGTCCGCAGGCTCTGCCTGCGCCGCGAACTCAAAGAAAAAAAGCGCGGCTCTCGAAGCGTTCGGGTTGTCTGAGAGCAAAGCGGATTCCGTTATCCGCGTGAGCTTGTCATACATGAACACGGAGGACGATATATCAGCCCTCACGGACGCGCTTGCGGACGGAGCAAAAACTCTTCAGCGTAAGAGATAGGTGAAACGGAAGAGACGATCGCAAAACCTGAGGTGTCGGCAAAAGCTTCCGTCTCCGGAAAGCGGAACTCGGGGAAAAGACCGCGGCTCGCGCAGTTTTCAGTTTGAAATTAAAAGGGGTAAAAATGCTTTATAAGAATTATATTTGGGATTTCGACGGAACTCTCGTCGATTCGTATCCGCATATTTTGGCGTCCATGAAAAAAGTCCTTGCCGAAGAGGGGATAGAAACCGACGACGATGTTCTGATGCGGCACTTTCTCGTCAATTTTGATTCCGCGAAAAAATATACCGGTCTTTCCGACGAAGCGTTCAACCGTTTCGGGCGCTACCAGCTCATGATGGGAGACGATGAGATAGAACCGAAAGTAAAACCGTTTCCGGGAGTGCGAGAGATACTCGGAGGAGTCGTCGAAATGGGAGGAAAAAACTTCCTCTACACGCACCGCGGAGGCTCGGCGATAGCTTATCTTGAATCGTTCGGAATGAAAGATTTCTTTACCGGCATTGTGACGTCAAGAGACGGATTCCCCGATAAACCTGCGCCGGACGCGATACTGAAGATAATAAAAGATTATTCTCTGAATCCTGCGGAATGCGTTATGATCGGCGACCGCGAGATAGACGGAATGGCAGGAAAAAACGCGGGGATCGCGGGATTTCTCGTAACATCGCAGACCGTCGATCCGGACGGAAACGATCCTCACGCAATAACCGCCATGGATCATAACTGCCATAACATATACGGAGTTGCTCGAATCGCGGGAATACCGCGCATTTAACTCCGTAAATGAGCGAAATGCACGAAAATTACCAAAAGAATGGCATACGGAAATGGGAAAAATCGTCTCTTCGCCATATAAGAAGCTATTGCATAACGGCAGAAAATGTGGTATAATAAAAAGGAAGATGATAGTATAGGAGAGTGGGCGAACAAAGTCCACTCTCTTGTTTATGATGAGAAAGATTTTTATTCCGAAAAACACACCCTTTACGGCGGCGGACGGACAGCGTTCCCGCACGGGCGTTTTTTCGAAAAACGATCTGAAAAGGAAAATTATGAAACAAAAGAAAAACATTGCTTCCGCAGTACGCGAGATAGCGGAGCCTCTTGCGGCGGAGCTTGGATACATCGTCTGGGACGTCGAATACGTGAGAGAGGGAGCTGACATGGTGCTGCGCATCACGATTGACACCGACGGAGACGGCGGGATAACGATAGATGACTGCGAAAAAATGCACCGTGCGTTAGATCCGCTCCTCGACGAAGCGGATCCGATAGAAGAAGCGTATATGCTTTCCGTTTCATCGCCGGGAATAGAACGGGTTCTCACCGAGCCTTTCCATTTTGAAAGAATGGCGGGATCCGAGGCGGAGATTAAGTTCTATGCGGCGGTAGACGGCTCTAAATCCGCGAGAGGGATTCTTGTCGGACTCGACGGAGACGATATAGTGTTGAAAGTCGGGGATGAAGAAAAACGTTACCCCAAAAAAGCAGCCGCAAAATGCATGACGGTGTTCGAGTGGTAAAGCGCGGCGGAAAAATCCAAATAAAGAAAATAATATAAAGAATACAACATAACGAAAGGCATGGTTTTTGAAAAATGAACGCAGAGCTTTTTGAGGCAGTTGAGCTGATAGAAAAAACCAAAGGCATACCCGTTGACTATATGCTTGAAAAGATCGAAGCCGCTCTCGTGTCCGCATTCAAGAAAGAATACGGCTGCGCCTCTGTAAGAGTAGACATAAATAAGGAAAAGAAAACCCTGAAGGTCTATAAAAGACGTACTGTCGTCGAGGAAGTGACGGATCCGAAAACCGAGATATCTCTTGAGGATGCACAGGCGATCAGCCGCAGATATGAGCTTGGCTCAGTCGTGGAAGAAGAGATCAAAACGAAGAATTTCGGACGTATACCCGCTCAAACCGCAAAGCAGGTTATCGTACAGGGTATGCGCGAGGCCGAAAAGAACAATATCGTCCGCGAGTACGAGAAGAAACGTGAGGAAGTCATCACGGCAGTCGTAACAAAGAGAGACGATACGACCGGAGACGTGGAAGTAGATACGGGAACAAGCAATGTAATGCTGTATAAAAACGCTCAGATTCCCGGAGAAGAGCTTTACGTGGGAGACCGCGTGCGCGTGTTCGTCACCGAAGTGAAGCGCGACGCCGACGCAGGTCCCGTTGTTACGATATCAAGAACAGAGCCGGGTATGATAAAGCGTATGTTCGAAGTGGATATTCCCGAAATTGCCGACGGAACCGTCATCGTGAAGGGAATAGCGCGCGAGGCAGGCTCAAGAACAAAGATCGCGGTATATTCGAGAGATCCGGAAGTAGACGCGGTAGGCGCCTGCATCGGAAACCGCGGAATGAGAATAAACAATATCGTTGAAGAACTCAGAGGAGAAAAAATCGACGTGATCCTGTATTCCGAGAAACCGGAGGAATATATAGCGGCTGCTCTGTCGCCCGCCGAAGTAATCGACGTTGAGTTCGACGGCGAAAGAAGCGCGGTTGTTCACGTGAACGGAGATCAGCTTTCTCTCGCCATCGGTAAGGAAGGACAGAACGTTCGTCTTGCTGCACGGCTGACGGGATGCAAGATAGACATAAAAGGAGTGAAAAACTAAAAGCCGCGCGGCGCGGAGCGCGTTGCGCAAGTCTTTTACTTTTTATAAAAGGAAGAGAGAATTATGGCTGAGACAAAGAAGAAAGGCGGCGCGCCGAAAAAGATACCCGAAAGAAGATGCGTAGGATGTCAGGGAACGTTCCCGAAAAAAGAGCTTATCCGCGTAGTGCGCTCTCCGGAGGGGGAAATATCGATAGATTTTACGGGAAAGAAATCCGGACGCGGAGCATATATATGTAAGAACGAGGCTTGTTTCAAAAAAGCAAGAAAGACGGGCATAATACGCCGCGCTCTCGAATGCGAGATTTCCGATGAGATATACGACGAGCTTCTTAAAGAAATCAAATTGGAGGAAGAGCGTCTTTCATAAGACGCAGGATGTAAGATTACGAAAAAATATTTGGGATTATGCATGGCGGCAGGCGGAGTTGTGTGCGGAACCGAGTCCGTTATAAGTGAAATAAGACGAGGGAAAGCGCGGGCGGTGCTTGTGGCGTCCGACGCATCCGAACGCACCCGCAAGCAGATCGGAGATAAGTGTACGTTTTACGGTGTTGAGCATTATACGATAAACGAAAGCGGGGAAGCGCTTGCATCCGTTATCGGAAAAAGATCGTTTTGCGCGGCGGTTTCGTTAAACGGAAAAGGACCGTACAAAAAGGTTATCGAAAACATAAGCACATACGAAAAATGCGACGATAGAGATGAAAGCAGAAAGGATGATCTATAATGGCAACGAATTCTAATTCTATGTTCAGAGTGAGCCGGATCGCAAAGGACCTCGGAGTAAAGCCGAAGGAACTTTGCAATATGTTGGAGGAGCTGGGAGTTGTGGGAAAGACAAACTCTGCCACTCTCGAATCCGACGAACTGAACGTGCTCTTTGAGAGGATCACATCCGACGCAAAAATCCGTGATATTGACGGATATATGAGCGGAAAGACAAAAATCACTCTGCCTGAATCTCCCGAGCAGCGTGAAAAGCGTATTGAAGAAGAAAGAATAAAAGAGGAAGAGGCAGTTGCGGCAAAAGCAAAAGCGGAAGCCGAGGCGAGGGCAAAGGCAGAGGCTGAAGCGAAGGCAAAAGCAGAAGCCGAAGCGAAGGCAAAGGCAGAAGCCGAAGCGAAGGCAAAAGCGGAGGCTGAAGCAAAAGCAAAGGCAGAAGCCGAAGCAAAGGCAGAGGCTGAGGCGAAAGCAAAAGCGGAAGCTGAAGCTGAAGCAAAGAGCCGCCATCAGACAGAACAGAACAGACCTATGAATAATAATCAGAATCGTTTTGCATCAACACAGCAGAACCGTACAAACGACGGAACAGGCAGATATAACTCAAACGACAGAGCGGGAGGAGCCAAAATCCCCGCACAGGGTCAAAGACCGCAGAATCAGACTCCCCGACCGTCAGGAGACAGAAGCTTTAACGGCGACAGAACCTATTCCGGCGCACAGAGCAAGCCTCAGAGCGGATATGCCGGAGGACAGGGAACGCAGAGCAGACCCGGAGGTAAATTCGGCGCTCCCGGAGCCGGAGGACAGAACAGACCGTTCGACCGTCAGCAGAGCAAGCCGCAGAACGACAGATTCGGAGGACGCGATAAAGATTCCGGAAACGACAGAGCGCCTATCAAACCTCAGCCGAAGCCGAAATTCGAACAGGGTATCGAGCGCAAGCGCACGGGAAACGTTCGCGTGGTAGATACGAGAACAACATCGGTCGACCTCTCCAAGTACGACGAGAGACTTGAAAGCTTTGCTCAGGGGCTTGAAGATAATCAGACTAACAAACAAAAGTTAAAGAAACAGAATCAGCGCGGAGACAACAGAGGAACCGGCAAGAAAAACGATAAAGAACGCCTTGCAATGGAAAAAATCCGTCAGGCAAACCTTGAAAAAGCAAAGAAACAGCCTCTGAAAATAACGCTTCCGGACGAGATATCGGTAGGAGAACTCGCGCAGCGCTTAAAGATAACTGCGGCGGACTGCATAAAGAGACTCATGCTCATGGGAGTTATGGCGACAGTAAACCAGATAGTCGATTTTGATACCGCGTACCTCATAGCGGACGAACTCGGCGCGCAGGTAACGCGCGAAGTAAAGGTGACGATCGAAGAAAAACTCTTCGCCGAAGAGGACGCAGGTGATGAAGCTCTTGTAATGAGAGCGCCTATCGTGTGCGTAATGGGACACGTCGACCACGGTAAGACTTCTATCCTCGACGCTATCCGCCATACGAACGTAACGAGCGGAGAAGCGGGAGGAATTACTCAGCATATAGGCGCGTACCGCGTATCGGTAGACGGACGCGATATTACGTTCCTTGATACTCCCGGTCACGAAGCGTTTACGGCAATGCGCGCACGCGGCGCACAATGCACCGATATAGCTATTCTCGTCGTAGCCGGAGACGACGGCATAATGCCGCAGACCGTAGAGGCTATAAATCACGCGAAAGCGGCGGGAGTCGATATAATAGTAGCGATAAATAAGATGGATAAGCCGCACGCAAACGCCGAACAGGTAAAGACCGAGCTTACGAAATACGGACTTGTGCCGGAAGAATGGGGCGGAGACGTTATGTGCGTTCCCGTATCCGCACACACCGGAATGGGAATATCTGACCTTCTCGACGATATACTTCTCATCGCCGAGATGAAAGAATATAAGGCTAACCCGCAAAAGAGAGCAAAGGGCGTTATCATTGAAGCTAAACTTGATAAAGGACGCGGACCTGTCGCGACGGTTCTCGTACAGGACGGTACGCTCAAATCGGGAGATATCGTGATAGCCGGCACGTCGGTCGGACGTGTAAGAGCCATGACGAACGATCGGGGACAACTTCTTGAAACGGCGGGTCCGTCGGTTCCTGTTGAGATAATAGGACTTTCGGAAGTTCCGCTTGCAGGAGACGAGTTTAACGCCGTGGAAGACGAGCGCATGGCGCGCGAGCTTGCCGATCAGAGACGCGAAAAAGCAAAAGAAGAACAGTTCAAGCTCAACTCAAAGGTAAGCCTCGACGACTTGTTTGCACAGATATCCGACGGAGTAAAAGAGCTTAATATCATTGTAAAAGCGGACGTAGGCGGTTCTGCCGAAGCCGTTAAAGCGTCTCTTGAAAAGATATCGACAGACGAAGTTAAGGTAAAGGTCATCCACGCGGCGGTCGGCGGTATCAGAGAATCCGACGTAATGTTCGCAGCCGCTTCAAACGCGATCATCGTAGGATTCAACGTGCGCCCCGATAAGAGCGCGCTTGATTCCGCAGAACGTCAGAATGTAGATATCCGCACATACCGCATCATTTACGAGTGCATCGAAGAGATCACCGCGGCAATGAAGGGTATGCTTGCGCCGACGTACAAAGAAGTGCTTCAGGGACACATCGACGTCCGTCAGGTCATCAAAGTTCCGGGAGTGGGATATATCGCCGGCTCTTACGTACAGGACGGTAAGGTCACACGTCAGTCGCAGATCAGAATCGTCCGCGACGGAGTGGTGATCATGGAAGATAAGATATCCTCACTGAGACGCTTCAAGGACGACGTTAAGGAAGTCGCGGCAGGATACGAGTGCGGTATCGGATTGGAAAAATGCACCGATATCCACGAGGGCGATATTCTTGAGTCTTATATTATGGAAGAAGTCGCAAGATAACGAACACGTTATCGGAGAGCGTTTTTTTCGACTTACAGATGAAGCCGCCGCAGACAAAAAACGCAAAAATTTTCGGGAAAAGTTTTAGGCGATCCGCACGGAAGTCTTATCCTGAAAGCTCGGCGGGAAATCTTTCCGGAAGCTTCTCGGAAAAATCGCGGATGCGGATATGTTTTGGTTATATTGTTCGGAGAGATACTCATTGCATAATGGGTATCTCTTTTTGGTATGACGCCCATATCCACGCGCCGGACGCTTGTTGACAACAGGGGAGGTATATGATAAAATTATGATAAATAATGCATATAAAGAGATTTTTATATATGGAAAAAACGGAGCTTTTTTATAACAAGCCCGCCGCCGCGTGGACGGAAGCGCTTCCTGTCGGAAACGGCAGACTCGGCGCGATGGTATACGGCGGCGCCGAACGCGAGATTATACAGTTTAACGAAGAATCGCTGTGGGACGGAAGATTTGACAAAAATGCGGATAATCCCGACTGCGCCGCGCACCTCTCCGAGATAAGGAAAGCGATATTTGACGGAGACTGCGCGCGCGGAGAGTCTCTTTGCGGAAAATATCTCGTTTGCCGCGGAGAGGGAAGCGGAGAGGGTCACGGTTTCGGAAAAGACTACGGTTCTTTTCAGTCGGCAGGCGAACTGCACGCCGATTTTTCCGACGGTGAGGTAAAACACTACCGCAGAACCCTTGATATAAACACCGGACTCTCAGCCGTAACATACGTGAAGAACGGAGTGCGCCATACAAACTATGTGTTTGCGTCGTTCTCGCGCGGGATCGTATTTTGCAGATTCGAGGCGGATGGGGAATTTGACGTAAAATTTTCATGGAATCACCCCTCGGCTGAGATAACATATACCGAAAACTCAATATCCGTTAAAAAAGCGTTCGAAAAATCGCTCGCATACGCAGCTTACGCGCATATCTCGCACGACGCGGGCGAAGCGCGCGCGGCGGAGGACGGAGTAATCCTTTCCGGAATACGTAAAGCGGATATCTTTATCGATATCAGAACGACCTATGTAAAACCGAACGCCTCCGGATTCCCGATTCCCGAAAACGACCCGGAAATTCCGTATCGGGAGTGCGTCGACTGCGTGAAAAAAGCGTCGTGCCGTACGCCGGAAGAGCTGTACGGCGAGAGCGCGCGGATACTTTCGGAGATAATCGGACGTTCGAATATAGAGCTTGATATAAAAGAAAGATCGGCGGAGCTTTTGCCTGTCGACGAAAGAATAGAGAGAGTACGCAGAGGCGAACGGGACGACTCGCTCATTCTGACATATTTCCGATTCGGGAAATATCTGTTGGCGTCGTCGTCGTATAACTGCGCCCTTCCCGCGAATTTGCAGGGGATTTGGTCAGGCGAGTACGATACGAAATGGTCCGCCGATTACCACATAAACATAAATCTCCAGATGAACTATTGGATAGCCGAAGTGTGCGGTATGCCGGAACTTACCGTGCCAATGCTCGAATACGTGAGATTTATCTCGGAGCACGGAAAAAGAACCGCGAAAATACAGTACGGCATGAACGGCTGGGTCGCGCATACCATAACGAATCCGTGGGGCTTCACCGCGCCCGGAGAGGAAGCCTCGTGGGGATCGTTCATGTGCGCGGGAGCGTGGTGCGTGCTTCATATATGGGAGAGGTACCTCTTTTCGAACGACGTTTCGGTGCTTTGCGAATACTACGACGTCATAAAGTCGTCATGCGAGTTTTTCCTTGATTTTCTCACCGAAGACCCGAAGAGCGGATATCTCGTGACTTGTCCGTCGAATTCACCGGAAAACTCGTATATATCGGACGGAAAAGAGTATTCCGTGTGCGCAGGCCCCGCGATGGACAGCGAAATAATAAGAGAACTGTTTTCGGCTGCGGAAAAAACCTGTCTGATTCTGGAAAGAGACGCCGCTTTTGCGGATAAGCTCCGCGAAACGGCTGCAAAGCTGCCGCCCGTCAAAGCAGGCAAGAACGGCGGGATCATGGAGTGGATGCACGATTATGAAGAAGCCGAACCGGGACACAGACATATTTCACACCTGTTCGCACTCTATCCTGCCGCGCAGATAAACGATTCTACGCCGGAGTTAAAAAAAGCGGCGGAGATAACTCTTGAAAAACGTCTCTCGGCAGGAGGCGGACATACGGGCTGGTCGAGAGCGTACATAGTTCTTCTCTACGCGCGCCTCGGGAGAGGGGATAAGTGCCTTTCTCACCTTGACGCGCTTATCGGAAAGTCAACTCTTCCGAATATGCTCGATAATCACCCGCCTTTCCAGATAGACGGAAATTTCGGCGGCGCGGCAGGCATTGCGGAAATGCTTCTTCAGAGCGGAAACGGGGAAATCACTCTCCTGCCTGCTCTTCCGTCTGCGGAAAACTGGCAAAACGGCTCGTTTGAAGGACTGCGCGCGCGCGGCGGAATAAAAGCCTCGTGCGAGTGGAGACGCGGGAAAGTTACAAAATATTCTCTTTACAGCGATTCGGATAAAACCGTTACGGTGCGCGCGAACGGAAAAATGCGGACGGTAACGATTGCCGCGGGAACTTCCGCCGCTTTCGAGACGCTTTTCTGACGCGCCGCACGGATAACGCCGACGGAGCGTTCCGCTCACAGAACAGCGTTCTGACGCGCCGCGCAAGCAGCGATGTTCGATCGCCCGCGCGAAATCCGAGGTCCGCGCAGCCTGTCTCAAACCCGACGCCCGGAAATTTTTTGTCTCTTTCGGGAAGAAACCGCCCATTACTCTCCATGCGCCGCCTGCCTGAACTCGAATATCCGAAAAAAGGTGCGATGAACTTTATGAAAAACGCTTTCAGATATATTTTTATTCTTGCATTGTGCGCCGCGGCGCTGTTTTTGTGCGCCGGAAATATTTTTGCGGCAAACGAAGAGAAAATACTTTCTTTTTCACATTCCGGATACAGCGGAAGCGAAAACGAGTTCGCTCCCGACGGCGGACTGCGCCTTTCGGACGACAACCGCCAGTGGACGGCGCACGGATGCGCCGTAAAAAAGAAAAATATCGAAAAAAACGGTTATTCCGTTATGAATTTTGATATCGTGAAGCTTGAGGGCTCGTCTTACGTGTCGCTGACCCTGCCTGTCGGCGCGGATATCACCGATACAGATACCGTAACTTTCGGCATAAAGATAGACTCGGACAAAGAACTGAGATACGGCGTTACCGCCGTTCTTCTGACCGACGGAACATGCGCCTCCTCCACGTGCGGAGTGATATCGGATGAAATAAACGACTCCGCCGATTGGAATATGATATATATTGACACCTCTTCTCTTGACGGAGAACTGCGATTTCTCTCGATAGTCATTTCTTCCGAGGATATGCCTCTCCCGTACAGCGTGTCCGTATCCACACCGATGGGACTTGCGGAACGCGCGGCCGGGTTCAGGCGCGCCGACGCATATATGACCGACGGTTTTTTCGCATCCGCCGGAGAAGTCGACCGCGATAACGGAACCGTTCTGCCCGATGAAAACGGAAAAGCGTATATTTCCGGCTCTTTCATTTCTGCGGGAACGGTGTGCGGAGACACATATTTTGAAGTATCGGCACTCGGCATTTCGTCTGGAAATATGACTCTCGGCGTTATATGCGGAGAGGGAGACAGCGTATCCGAAATATACACGAAAAAAGTTTCCGTAACGGATTCAGACGACGGAGTTTTCGTTTTTCCGACGGAGATAAACAGCCGCATCGTTTCATACAGCCTTTCGTTTGACAACATAGAGTGCGACGGATCTTTTAAAATATCGAAAGTCAGAGTTTTCTCGGACGGAGAGGAAAATATTACCCGTTCTCCGCTCGGAAGCGTAACTTCCGTAATACGTGAAAACGACAGCGTATTTTTTTCGGGAGTTATGGAAAGAGAGTCCGTAAATAAATACGCCGGAGGAAAGCTCGGCTTTTTCACCGTGTTCGGAAACGACAGAGGAGATATAACAAAAGCGGTAAAGCTTGCGGAAATAAATCTTACGACAAAGTTTGAGTTTACGCTCGATCTGTCGGCGTATAAAGACCTTGCGGACACATATATGTTTTTCGCGGCGGTCGTCGAAAAAAACGGGGATATAATACCGTTTTCTCTGCCGCGCTACGCTGACCGCGATGTAAAAGCTCCCGCAGAAGAAAAAAGCGCGTCATGCCTCGGATTCTGCAACGCGGCGTCGGCAGGAGCTTTCGAATCTAACGCCTCATACGTTATAGTCGACGTTTCGCTCGATAAGTTTTTCACTCAGGGAAGCGCGTCAGCAGGCGGAACGGCTCCGTACGCTTCATATGTGAAAAAAAGCTCGGGAACCCTTACCGCGGAAAGCCGCGGGAATCTTTACTGCGACTACTCGCATTTGAAAGATCTCGACCGTGAGATAGGCTTCTATACTTCCGCCGGAATGAACGTTTATCTCTGTCTTAAAACGGAGCGGAAGATACAGGGCTTTACATTTGACGAAAAACAGGCGTCGAACTATACTCCGAAACCGGACGATCCGGACTCCGCCGCAAAATATGCGGCTATCGTCGGATTTCTCGCGGAAAGATATCCCGATATCGACGGCTTTGTCATGGGAACGGGCGTAAACCGCGCGACGAAAACGGGATGCAGCATTTCCCTGTCCGAAGCGCGTTTTGCGGAGCTGTTTGCGGAGCTTTGCCGAATTACGTACAACGCCGCCTCCGAATCAATTCCCGGAGTGTCGGTGATAATCCCGTTTGACAGAAGCGCGACGGATGTAAATTACAAAACCCTCGCTATAATGCTTTCCGACAAGCTTTCGGATATGGGAGGCATACCGATAAGCTTTATGTACAGCTCAAGCTCGGCTGACGTGGACTTCACTTCGCAGAACTCGATAACAAAGACTCTTTCCGAACTCGGCATAGACGTCGTTCGGGATTATATGTACCTCTATGAGCCGAAATATTCGTATATTTACGGAGAATATCTGACGTATGCGAAAACCGAACCGGAGCCGCTTGACTTTCAGCAGTACTTTGCGGATATCTGCGAGGTATACGTTACCTTATGCGAACAGAATAAAGTCCGCGCCGCATTCATATCTCTGAGAAGTATAGGAGGAGGGGTCGGACAGGACTTTTATCTTGCGGTAAAGAATATAGATCCGGCGGGAACAAACGAAACGACGTTCGACTTTTATGCGGAAAGCGGAGGAGACGGTTCTCAGACCGGAGAGTATACGCTGTGGGATTTTTCGGATAAGTATTATCCTCTCGGATTTATCGCGGGAGACGGAATATCCTCATCGTCTACGGAATACAGCGAGCTTTTCAGCGCCGAAAGCGGAAAATATACGAGAGTTCTTCGCTCTGTGTTCACTCTTTTAAACAAGAATACCTCTACGGCGGGGATAATACTTAAAAATCTTCCGCAGACGTCGGACATATCAAATATTGACGGTATTTCATTGAGATGCTCCCTTTCGGAGGCTGCGAACATTTCTAAAAACGCGGACGACTCCGGGAATACGGAAAGCGGTGAGGAATCACTTCGCGCAAACGTAGTCGTGGTTCTCGGAAATAACGATTTTCGCGCCGAGTATCTTCTTGAGAACGTGCCGCACGATGAAATATTCGATATTCGCTGCGATCTGCGCGAATATGAGCATTCGGATAAGATAGACTACATAGGAATAATGGTTTATGCAAACCGCGAGGTCGTGTTTGACCTTTCGAAAGTCACTGTGACAAGCGAAACGCTTGACTCAGACGAGCTTAAAGAGCTTGTTCTGGAGAAGGCGGGCGTGCAGAACGTAAGAGACATACGTAACGAGATAATTATCTTTGCCGTGATAGTTTCCGTGAGCGCGTCGGTGATTCTTGTGCTTGTAAGGCGCGATCGTGAAGAAGCGGCTGCAAAACGAGCGGAAGAAAAAAACGGACAGAAAACCATGAGAATGAAGAGATGAGCCCCGAGTGGGGATGATTTACAATTTGCAAATAAAGAAAACCGCCCCACTTCCGAGGTTGCGCATACGCGCAACCTCCGAGGTATAGCTTTACTTTTAAGTGGGGATGATTTACAATTTGCAAATAAAGAAAACCGCCCCACTTCCGAGGTTGCGCATACGCGCAACCTCCGAGGTATAGCTTTACTTTTAAGCGGGGATAATGTGCAATTTATAAATAAAGAAAACCGCCCCACTCCCGGAGGTTGGCGCATACGCGCAACCTCCGGGGCATAGCCTTACTTTCGAATTAAAACAAAAGCGAAAAAGGTCAAAATTAAGATGAAGAAAAAACTTTTTATAACGCGGCAAAAAGAACAATCAAAATATAAAACGGCGGAACTTATTCTCTGCGGCGTGTGCGTTATTGTCGGAGTGCTGTATATTTACGCAAAGATCATTCCTCTTGCGGTGATCCTGCCGTTTTTCGCGGCGTCGTTTACCATGCTTTCGATTTTTGCTGTTATGAACCTTCGAAAAAGCCGCGACAGGAATTTTGCGTCGTATATTCCGGTGATATGCAGGGCGCTTTTATCTCTTCTTATAATAGCGGCGACCGTTATATATTTTCTGAAGTAGAAAATCCGTCCTTTGCGGGGATTCGCAAAAACGACGGCGGACTCGGACTGTAAAAAGGTTAAATAAATAAAAATTTAACGTCGTGCGCCGCCATAATGCGCCATTGCTATATTTTGGGAATTAATTCATAATAAACCCCTTGACAAAATAAATGATATGTGATATACTGTAAAGCAGTTTAACAAAAACGGAGGTTTTTTTGGCATGGACAGCGACGACGATTGTGATCGACGAGAAAACAATAATTCGATGAGTTTTTTTGTTTTTTGTGCTGTTTGCGGAAAAAACGTGTGTAGAGCATATTTGCGCTCATTTTTCGGGTACAGGTATGCTTTTTTGCGTTTCCGCAGATTGCTGACCTGAAATAGAGAGACTAAAACTCTCATAAAATAGGACATATACGAAAAAACAAAAACATAATCGGAGGGAAATTTTATATGGGTATATGGGGACAGCTTCTTCTCCAGCTCGTTCTGATATTC
>CAKSJC010000012.1 GCA_934462885.1 uncultured Eubacteriales bacterium
TGGAAAAAAATAAATATGTGGGAATAAGCAAAGTAGGCGAAAAAGGACAGATTGTAATTCCAAAAGAAGCGCGTGATATTTTCGGAATAAAACCGGGCGATTCCATTGTTGTCCTCTGTGATCGCGATCAGGGAATAGCGCTTGTAAAAGCGGATGTTATAGAAGACCTGACAAGCGATATCATCAAGTCAATAAAAAAAGAAAAACAAGATTGAAAATCACATTAAAGAAAGGCGTGACTATTATGCCTGAGATAATTGCAAAAAATCTCACTAAAAAATACAAAGACAAAACGGCAGTAGACGCACTTGACCTCAAAATAGCGGATGGAGAGCTGTTCTCTCTTCTCGGAGTAAACGGTGCGGGAAAAACAACCACTGTAAAAATGCTGTCCACCCTTATAAAACCGACGTCAGGCGACATCCTTTATGACGCACAAAGCATTTCGTCCCATAAGAACGAAATAAGAGCAATGATCAATGTTTCGCCTCAGGAAACATCCGTTGCTCCGAATCTAAGCGTTATCGAAAATCTTTATTTCATGGCGGGAGTTTATGAAATAGATAACAAAAAGCAAAAGATAGATGAGCTTACGGAAATATTTGATCTAAAAGAAGTTTTGAAGCAAAAAGCAAGGACACTCTCCGGCGGATGGCAGAGAAAGCTTTCCATAGCAATGGCGCTCATAAATGATCCGAAAGTCTTATATCTTGATGAGCCTACACTTGGTCTTGACGTTCTTGCGCGGCGTGAATTATGGCATATCATAGAAGGATTAAAGAAAACAATCACTCTTGTTCTCACGACTCACTACATGGAAGAAGCAGAAAATCTTTCCGACAGAGTCGGCATAATGGCTCACGGGAAACTTAAATGCGTCGGAACTCCTGCGGAATTGATAGAGCAAACCGGAAGCATGGGATTTGAAGAAGCTTTTGTAAAAATTGCATCAGAAGGCGAGACACGGTAGGAAAAAATGAAAAAAACAATAAATTTTGCCAATCGAAACTTCAAAGAAATTATTCGCGATCCGCTGAGCGTTTTTTTTGCGGTATTGCTCCCGCTGTTTCTCCTTTTTATTTTTCAGCAGTTCAAAATCCCATCCGACAACTATAAACTCGAAAACTTTACTCCGGCTATCGTTATCTTTGCGTTCTCATTTATAACACTGTTTACTGCTTCACTGGTCGCAAAAGACAGAGTATCGTCTCTTCTTATGCGTCTTTGCGCTTCCCCGATGAAGCCGTATCAATACATACTCGGATATATTTTATCGATATTTCCGATTATATTTTTGCAGAATATTCTGTTCTTTACAACTGCGGTTCTTCTCGGCTTAAAAATGTCGCCGAATATTGTTTACGTAATTATCTCTTCTCTGCCCCTCTCTATACTGTTTATCTCTCTCGGAATTTTTATCGGAAGTATTTCGTCCGAACGTTCCGCATCCGGTGTGTCAAGCATTGCAATACAGCTTGTCGCGTTCACGAGCGGAATGTATTTCCCCGCTGAAATGATTGGTGTATTTTTCTCCGCGCTCTGCCGCATTCTGCCTTTCTCACACGCGATCAACATTACGAAAGGTATATTAAACGGCAACATAGAAAACCCTATTGAAGACATTCTTATATATGCCGCATACACCGTAGTAATATGCATTCTGTCGATTATACTCTTTAGGATAAAACTCAATGGTGACAGCAAATGAGTGGTAAGGTTGGCGTTCCCGCGCAACCTCCAACGTACAGCAAATTTACAAGCATTTTTAAATGCATTATTCTATACTTATGCTCCGTCCGCCGACGTGTCGGAACATTCTGTGTGATATAGAAAGAACTGTTCTGTTTGCTGCAGCTTTACTCAAGACATCAAGAACTGACCGTTCCGTATCACTGTCGAGACTTGCGGTGATTTCATCTAAAAGAAGTATTTCCGGATTGGCGGCTACCGCACGAGCTATCGACAAAAGTTGCCACTGTCCTTGCGAGAAAACTGACTCTGTGCATACTGTATTGTATTTCTCCGGAAGTGAGTTGATCGTTTTATCCAGTCCTACCAGTTCTGCCGCGCGGCGCACATCCTCAAAAGATATACGCTCATCAAATAATGTTATCTGATCTTTTATATTTCCCGGAACCATGTGGAACGACTGCTCAACACAGCCGAATATCTTACGTCTTTTTTCATCCGGTATCTCTGCCGCGGCTGTTCCGTTTATGAGCACCTTGCCTGACTGCGGAGCATAAAGCCCGAGGATAAGTTTGAAAATTGTGCTTTTTCCGGCTCCCGTTCTTCCGAGAATAGTGATATGTTCTTCTGCGTTTATTGTTAAGTTGAAATCTTTCAGTATAGCGCCGCTATCTTTATATGCGAAGGTAACGTCTTTTATCTCGATCGTCGGACCGCATTTTTCTTTTACTTCACAAACGCTTACTTTTCTCTCGGGCAAGTCAAGGAAATCGTTGATACGATGTACGCCCGCTATCGCCGACTGAATCGTCTGTATCTCCATTCCGAGACTTTCGATAGGTGAAAAAATAAGTGAGATATAGTTTATAACAGCTACCGCAGTGCCTGCGGACATTCCGAAAACTGTCATTATTTCCGTATTTTGAGATGATGAAAGAAGCATTGCCACAGCTACGGTGACGACATTAAAAATCTGTATTACCGGAGAATAAACAGCTTGATAAAAGTTGTTTTTTTCTATTGCCGCGTATCCGTCATCTATCGCTTTCGCATATTTTTTCTTCATATATTTTTCTTTGCAAAGCAAGTGTACGGTTCTGATACAACGTATTGTTTCCGGAACTTGTCCGGTAGCGCGCGCAACAGCTTCCCTGTTATCAAGCTGAGCTTTTAACATTCTCTTCTGAACCAATCTTGTAAAGACAAAAATAAACGGAACTATCACAAGAAGCATCAGAAAAAGCCCTAAATTTTTCACAAATATTACAGCAAAAATACTTAAAAGCTTGACCGCATCCGCAACCATACTTATAATTCCGGATGTGAACAACGATTCAACGGTATCCACATCTCCGATAATGCGCGATACGATAGCTCCGGGCTCCTGTTTTGTAATAGTATCCGCAGGCAGAAGCGAAAGTTTTGCGGAAAGTTTGCTTCTCATACCGTGCGTGACCTTTTGTCCGAACACACATAAAACCGCCTCGCGTCCCGATTCAAGAACGCCCGAAAGTACGGTAAGTCCGAAATACAGAAGAGCCATGGAAAAACGGATGCTTTTTTTGGCTGTAAGCGCATTTACAATCTTTTCAAGAACCAAAGGCGGAAGAAGCGCAGTCGCTACTGAAGCAATAACAGTAACCATCAGAAAAAAGCACAGAAGCTTTTTTTCTTTTACCGTTTCTTTTATAAATCGAAAAATGTGATTACTCTTCATCGCTCTTCTTTTTCTCCTGCACTTTATATAATTTTGCGTACTCGGGCACGCTCTTCATAAGCTCATCGTGAGTTCCTACAACTGTCTTTCCGTCTTTCATCCACATTATTTTATCAAATTTCGGGAACAGCCACAGTCTATGAGAAATAAGAAAAACAGTTGAGTCAGCCGAAATTTTTTTGAGATTCTCAAATACCTTTTTTTCGGTGCTTCTGTCAAGCGCAGAAAACGGGTCGTCTAAAACAAGTATAGGTCTTTTATGATAAAGAGTTCTTGCAAGGGCAAGACGCGCCGCCTGTCCTCCCGAAAGGCGAACGCCGCCGCTTCCCACTTTTGTTTCGATTCCGTCCGGCATTTCAGCCACTTCTCCGTCAAGGCAGACTGCTTTTAAATATTCGTCTATCCCGAGATCCTCCCCCATGGCAATGTTATTTTTTATGCTTTCGTTTTGCAGCTCGGGATCGTGACCGAGATAGCCTACACTCTTGCATCTTAAGGCGTCGGACATTTCCGAGAGTTCCTCACCGCCGACGCGGATTGATCCGGTATACGGATATTCGCACAAAAATACTTTGCCGAACGTAGATTTTCCACAGGCAACGGCTCCTGTAATTCCGATAATCTCGCCCGGCTTTGTGTGCAGGGTAATATTTTCAAAAACCTCTTTCTCTCCCGGATACGCGAAACTCAGGTTTTCAATATCGATAGATTTTGCCTGAATATCTTCTTTAATCTCATCTCTGTCTTCCGCGTTTACCAAAAGAGGTTTTATCCTTTTCCATGAGACCTGTGCTTTATGTACGGAATTAAACAGCTTTGCTGACTTTGAAGTTTTAAGGGCAAGTTTTGTATAGCAGGAAAAAAAGGTGGTAAACGCTGCTATATCCCAAGGGCTCCATCCGCTTCCGAGAACATTTTTCGAACCGAAATAAATTATAAACAGAACGCTCGACATAGTCAGTATCTTATATAAAGAAGGACGCGCGCTCACCCATATATCAGATTTTACAGCTGCCTTTTCATAGCTTGTCAGATAAGCTTCATAGTCGCCCTCGCGTTGTTTTTCGCATCCGTAAATACGGTAAGTAAGCGCGTTCGTTACGCGGTCGAGAGTAGCTGAACCCAAGTTTCCCGATTCAGCTTTATAGATTGCTCGCGTCCTCTGTACGACATACTTCATTTTTTCAGCCAAAAAATATGATACGGTCGGGAAAACAAGGCACATCAATGCAAGTCTCAAGTCGTAAACCATGAGCATACATGTATATGCGAGAAGTGTTATGCCGGTATCAAAAACTTCCGTGGTAAACTTTCTCATTCCCTCTGCACAGTCGTCTACGTCCGAAACAGCTTTAGTTATGATATCTCCTTCTCCTTCACAGCTCAGTTTTATTTTATCCTTAATGACAAGATTTGAGTAAAGAATTTTTTTCATACGGCTGTTTACGTTATTTGCAAACCGTCTTACGTAAAATCTCTTCACATACCTTGCGATTTGTATGATCGCCATGGTTATAGCATAAGCAACGACAAGATAAGCCATATCGGCAAATGCCTTACTCCCTCCGAAAACATCAGAAAGGCAAAGAACGAGTTTTCCTTCAAACCAAGGTCCCGCCGCTAATCCGAAATTATACATAAGTCCCGACACCGTGATGAGTGCGAGTGTTTTTTTCTCGCTCGCGAAGTACCACAGTATTTTGTCTGCTCCAAGCGCTTTTTTATTCATTTTCCGCCTTTTCTTCCGTCTCTTCATTATTGGAAATGCGTGCCCACACGTCACTAAACTCGCTTTGACGTTGTTTTTTAGACTTTATATACAGCTTATTTAGAGTCATGCAAAATGCAGCTCTCTCAAGCTCGCATAAATCCTCCGTAAGCCATTCGTAAAAGACCGATTCGATATATGATTTTGATTTTTTCAGAGTCTCTGCTTTTTCGGTAGCGTATAAATGTTTGCTTCTTTTATCACACGGATTTTCCTCTCTCTTAATATATCCTTTAAGTTCAAGATTCGCGGCGCGGCGAGCTGCTGCTGCTTTATCTATGTTAAGACTTTCACATACTTCCGATTGCGTTACACCCGGGTGATGTCTTACAAAATGAACAAAATCAAATTCAGCCGTTCCTATTCCCTTTGAGCGCATTGTTTTCACAACAAGACGCTCTGCTTCCCGTGCTATTTTTGTTATCTTTCTTTCTGTTTCGTCCATTCTTATTCTACCCTCCCCGAAAATAGTTGTATGTACAACCAAATTATATCTTCGGATGGGATACTTGTCAAGTCTTTTGAAAGTTTATATTAAAAAAAACAAAAACGGCGTATCATACGCCGTTCAAGGGAGTGCCATAGGAATGTTGTTGCTCCGCATCAACATTCCTATCAAGAGATTTTGGAAAAAGTCTCTTGATTTACTATAAATTTTTTATCAAATTATTTTTTCATTAGAGAGGCTTTGGATGGAAAAATCCGAGAGGGAAAGTTTTTCCGAAAGTTCCCTGTTCCCTCTCGAAACGACTTTATTATCATCCTGATCGGTGTATCAAAAACCGTTTTTTACGTTAAGATCATTCTCCGTCGATAGTTGAAATCTCGGGGATTGTTTCCTCAAGCACATCGAGCACTATTCTCACTGTATCAAGCGAAGTAAATATCGTAACTCCGTTCTGCACCGCACAGCGTCTTATCGCTACTCCGTCCTCATAGTGGATTCCCGAAAGAATCGCCCTTGTATTGATAATATAGCTTACGTATCCGGCGCGGATAGAATCAAGTATTTCTTCGCTTCCCTCACTCAATTTACCGCGTACCCTCGTGCGGATACCGTGCTTCTTTAAGAAGTTTGCGGTACCGATTGTTGCTTCTATATTGAATCCGAGTCTGTAGAATCGCTTTACGAGCGGGAGCGCCTCTTCTTTGTCCTCGTCTGCGAGTGTTACTATCACGGTACCGTAATCCTTCATCTTTACGCCCGACGCCTGAAGCGCTTTATAAAGAGCGCGGTTTAATCTCTTATCGTAACCTATAGCCTCTCCTGTCGACTTCATCTCCGGAGAAAGATACGCATCGACTCCGGTAAGCTTTTCAAATGAGAATGCCGGCGCTTTTACATACTTGCGTTTTCTCTCCTCAAGTATCATCTCATGTATTCCCTGTTCTCTGAGGCTTAATCCGAGCATCGCCCGTGTAGCTATACTTACAAGGTTGCAGCCTGTCGATTTTGAGAGGAACGGAACGCTTCTTGACGCACGCGGGTTAACCTCGATTACGTATACATCATCGTTTTTATCTACGATAAATTGGATATTGAATAACCCGACGATTCCGATACCGAGTCCAAGCTTTGATGTATAATCCGCAACCGTGTCTTTAACTTTCTGTGAGATGGAGAAAGGAGGGTAGACGCTCGTACTGTCTCCCGAATGTACCCCTGTACGTTCAACGAGTTCCATTATTCCGGGAAGGAAAACTTCATGTCCGTCGCAGATCGCATCAACTTCTATCTCTTTTCCGACGAGGTATTTGTCTATGAGTACGGGACGGTCTTCATCAATCTCAACCGCGTTTCTAAGATACTTCCTGAGCATAGACTCATTTGCGACTATCTCCATGGCGCGTCCCCCGAGAACAAAGCTCGGGCGTACAAGAAGCGGATATCCGATACGTTCCGCGGCTTTTACGCCGCTTTCAATATCGCATACGGCTTCTCCCTGCGGATTCGGGATACCCAAGGATTTTATCACCGCGTCAAAAGCGTCGCGGTTTTCGGCTTTCTCGATAGCGTCACAGTCGGTTCCGATTATGCGCGCTCCGCGCGCGGCAAGAGAAGCTGCAAGATTTACCGCTGTCTGACCTCCCAGAGTTACAATTATACCTTCCGGTTTTTCGAGGTTTACGACATTCATTACGTCCTCTGTCGTCAGCGGCTCAAAGTAAAGCTTATCTGCCGTCGTATAATCTGTTGAGACGGTTTCGGGGTTATTGTTTATTACTATCGCTTCGTATCCCATTTCGCGTATGCTGCGGACAGCGTGTACGGTCGAATAGTCGAACTCAACTCCCTGCCCGATTCGTATCGGTCCGGAGCCTAAGACAATTATCTTTTTCTTATCTGAAACAACCGACTCGTTTTCATCGGTATAGGTCGAATAGAAATACGGAACGTAGCTGTCGAACTCACTTGCGCAGGTATCGATCATCTTATATGCCGGGAATATATTCTCGCGGCGTCTAAGCTCATATACGCTGTCCTCTGACATATTCCAAAGCTCAGCTACATATGAATCAGAGAAGCCCATGCGCTTTGCTTCCCTAAGGTGCTCTACCATGCCGTGGTTTTCTTCCATTTCTTTTTCAAAGTTAACAATTTTTTTGATTTTGTCAAGGAAGAACATATCAATCTGCGTGATATCGCATATGAGCGATGGGTCGACACCCATCCACATTAGCTGAGATATCGCGTAAATACGGTCGTCTGTTCCCTCTTTTATATAATCGAGAAGCTCGTCAACCGTCATATGCTCAGAGTCGAACTTTTCCATATGAATATGGTTCTTTGTTCCGTCAAGTGAACGGATCGCTTTAAGGAAGCTTTCTTCGAAACTGCGTCCAACGCTCATTACTTCACCTGTCGCCTTCATTTGAGTAGACAAGGTATTTATAACTGTCGGGAATTTATCGAACGGAAAACGCGGCATTTTCGTTACAACGTAATCAAGCGCCGGTTCAAAGCAAGCCGGAGTATTCGCAAGTTCAATTTCATGTAAGTTCAGTCCAACCGCAATCTTTGCGGAAACGCGCGCTATCGGGTATCCGCTCGCTTTTGAAGCAAGCGCCGACGAACGAGATACTCTTGGGTTAACTTCAATAACATAATATCTGAAGGAATGCGGATCCAGCGCAAATTGAACGTTGCAGCCGCCCTTGACGCCGAGGGCTCTTATAATTTTAAGAGCGCTGTCTCTGAGCATATGATACTCTTTATTTGTCAGAGTCTGGCTCGGAGCTACAACTATCGAGTCTCCGGTATGGATACCGACGGGATCGAGATTTTCCATATTACAGACTGTAATAGCCGTATCGTTTGCGTCTCGAATGACTTCATATTCGATCTCTTTATATCCCTTTATGCTCTTCTCAACAAGCACCTGATGAACAGGAGAAAGAGCAAGAGCATTCTTCATCATTTCTTTCATCTCTTCGGGATTATAAGCAAAGCCTCCGCCTGTTCCTCCCAAAGTAAAAGCCGGACGAAGAATAACGGGATATCCTATTTTTTCCGCCGCCTCAAGCGCTTCGTCTATGCTATAAGTTATCTGCGAAGGAACAACAGGCTCTCCTATTCTCTCGCAAAGCTCTTTGAACAGTTCTCTGTCCTCCGCGCACTCTATACTTTTTGCGTCCGTTCCGAGAAGCTCAATCTCACACTCATCTAGAACTCCTTTTTTGGAAAGCTGCATTGCAAGGTTAAGTCCTGTCTGCCCTCCGATTCCCGGCACAATGGCGTCAGGTCTCTCAAAACGGCATATGCGCGCCAAGTATTCGAGAGTCAATGGTTCCATATAAACTTTATCGGCAACGGAAGTATCTGTCATGATAGTTGCGGGGTTTGAGTTTGCAAGAATAACCTCGTATCCCTCTTCTCTGAGTGCGAGACATGCCTGTGTACCTGCATAGTCAAATTCGGCAGCCTGTCCGATGACAATAGGTCCGGATCCGATTACCAGTACTTTTTTTATATCAGTTCTCTTAGGCATTTCCGCACCCCTCCTTCATGTATTTCACAAATTCTTCAAATAAATAGCTGCTGTCCTGTGGTCCGGGGGAGCTTTCCGGGTGATATTGAACGCTGAAAATACGATCGCGTTCGCACTTTATTCCTTCGACTGTACTGTCAAGAAGATTTACATGGGTCAAAGCTAAGTCTGTGCCGACAAGAGTTTCCTCCTTAACCGCGTAGCTGTGATTTTGCGATGTAATTTCTACGCGTCCTGTCGTAAGATTCATAACAGGATGGTTTCCGCCGCGGTGTCCGAATTTCAGTTTATACGTTTTTGCGCCATAGGCAAGGGAGATTATCTGATGCCCAAGACAGATGCCGAAAATCGGATGTTTTCCTCTGAGTTGCTTAACCGTATTTATAACTTCAACCACATCCTCCGGATCGCCGGGGCCGTTTGAAAGGAACACACCGTCCGGCTTCATAAACTCGATCTCTTCGGCAGTCGTATTATACGGTACCACTGTGACGTTACACCCGAATCTGTTTAGGCTGCGGACTATACCGAGCTTTATTCCGCAATCTATAGCGACGACATTGAATCTCGGATTTGAAGTACGCGAATACCAACGTTTTTTGCAGCTTACTCTTGATACCGCGTCGTGCGGAACCGGAGTATCTTTTATTATGCTGACCGCCTTTTCGCGCGGAGTATCGCACGAGGTAATAAGCACTCGCCTTGAGCCGAAATCGCGTATGCTTCTGGTAAGTTTTCTTGTATCTATACCGGATATCCCGGGAATACCGTTTTCTTCAAGAAGTTCGGAAAGAGTTTTTGTATATCTGAAATTAGACGGCATATCGTTATAATCATACACGATAATCCCGCCTATGCTTGGGTTTTTACATTCAAAGTCGTCGTCTGTTATACCGTAATTTCCGATAAGCGGGTATGTCATTACTACCATTTGATCGGTATATGACGGATCAGACACTATCTCTTGATATCCGACCATCGATGTATTGAATACGATCTCGCATACCCTATCGATATTACTTCCGAAGCCGTATCCGTAATACTCACTTCCGTCTTCCAAAACTATTTTGCGATCTTTTGTTTCCATTTTCCGTATAAACTCCTTAAATCTCTGCCGATCGGTGTTCACTTCCTTATTTCGGATGTCATCGTCTGTCAAGTTATACAACAAACCTCCGGAAGATCTTTACCGCCTCAATCCTCCGGAGCGGAATATTGTTTTATGTCCTTATTTTTATAAAGATATGTCACACATGGTAATGGTATTATATATTCCAATGAGTGCCAACACCTTAATAACCTAAGTTGATGTTCCGAGATTCGCTTGTTTTTAACTCCCACGGAACGCAAGTCATGGGACAAACACGATGTTCTTTCTGAATAGCCAAGCTTCGCCTCGGAGGTTGCGCGTGAGCGGCAACCTCGAGAGTGGGGCGGTTTATCCTACTTGTAAACTACACATTATCCCCACTCATGTCAGCACCACTCAATAGTTGCCGGCGGTTTTCCCGTAATGTCGTATACTACCCTGCCTGCGCCTTTCACTTCGTTCACGATGCGGGACGATATGAGTCCCAACACTTTATGCGATATCGGCGCGTATTCGCAGGTCATAAAATCCGATGTTCTTACTGCGCGGAGGGCGATCGTATAATCGTACGTGCGGAAATCTCCAACTACTCCGACCGAACGCGTGTCCGTCAGAACAGCGAAATACTGATCCGCTTTAATGCGTCTGCGGTCAAGCTCTTCTCTAAAAATAGCGTCCGCCTCACGAAGTATCTCAAGCTTTTCTTCCGTAATCTCACCGATAACTCTTACGCCGAGTCCGGGTCCCGGGAACGGCTGACGTTCAACGAACTTCCGAGGCAGCCCGAGCTGTCTGCCGAGAGCTCTGACTTCGTCCTTGAATAAACTGCGAAGAGGCTCTACCACGCCATCGAACTTCATATCTTTTGGAAGTCCGCCGACATTGTGATGACTCTTTATTGTCGCCGCCTTGCTTCCGCCCGACTCGATAACGTCAGGATAAATCGTTCCCTGAGCAAGGAATTTAACGTTCGGAAGCTTATTTGATTCTTCTTCAAATACTTTAACAAACTCTGCGCCGATAATCTTTCTCTTGGCTTCCGGATCGGTAACTCCGTCAAGCGCTTTGAGGAAACGTGCTCCGGCGTTTACACGTATAAAGTGTAAATCACGGTTTTTAAACGCCGCTTCCACTTCATCTCCCTCGTTTTTGCGCATCAATCCGTGATCCACGAAAATACAGTGTACCTGGCCCGGAACGGCTTTGGAAAGAAGCGCGGCACAAACAGATGAGTCGACTCCTCCGGAAAGTCCGAGAAGAACATGCGCGTTTCCGACTTGCTCCTTTATTTTTTTGATAAGCTCGCCTTCAAGATCCTTTAAGTTGTAATCGCCGTTTGCTTTGCATATGCCGTAAAGAAAATTACGTATCATCGCGGTTCCGTTAGGTGTGCTTTCGACCTCAGGGTGGAACTGTACGGCGTAGAGCTTTCTTTTATGATTTTCTATCGCGGCGTTTTTGCAGCTTGCAGTAGATGCGACCGAAACAAATCCGTCCGGAAGAGCCGTTATCTGATCGGTGTGGCTCATAAGTCCGATCTGATCTTTATCAAGTCCCGAAAAAAGCGGGGAGGATGTGTCGACGGTCATCTTAGTTTTTCCGTACTCGCTTGATTCACACGGTGATACCGTTCCTCCCGTCGACCATGCGAGAAGCTGCGCTCCGTAACATATTCCGAGCACGGGAATCCCCATTGAGAAAATTTCTTTGCTGCAGTGTGGAGAATCACTCTTATAAACGCTGTTCGGACCTCCCGTAAAGATTATTCCTATCGGGGCTATCCTTTTTATTTCATCTATCGTTATGTTTCCCGATTTCACGACCGAGTAGACGCTGCACTCGCGAACTCGGCGAGCGATAAGCTCCTTATATTGTCCTCCGAAATCAAGGATCAAAACAGTCTGTGACGCCATTTTAACCTCCGCATCAGTCTATCTTAATATATTCGTCTCGTCCTGCTCCTACCGAAACATACTTGATAGGACATTCCACTGCTTTTTCAATATAGCTTATATAATCCTTTGCAGCCTGCGGAAGCTCTTCGTATTTTCTGCACTTTGATACATCTCCGAAGCCTTCCATATATTCTACAACGGGTTTTGCACGGTTAAGTCTGTCTCCTGTCGGGAAAACTGTCGTTTTTTCTCCGTCTATCTCATATGCGGTGCATACGGGAATCTTATCAAGATAAGAGAGAACGTCAAGCTTTGTAAGCGCTATACAGTCAGCTCCCTGCACTCTTACGCCGTAGCGTGACGCCGGAACATCAAACGGTCCGACTCGGCGCGGTCTTCCTGTTGCAGCGCCGTATTCTCCGCCTGCGGCGCGGAGTTTTTCAGCTTCTTCTCCGAACATTTCAGCTGTAAACGGTCCTTCTCCAACGCAAGTAGAATAAGCCTTCATAATACCGATAGCATTGTCAAGACGAACCCCGGGAATACCGGCGCCGATAGGTCCGAACGCCGCAAGAGTCTGTGATGAGGAAGTATACGGATAAATACCGAAATCAATATCGCGGAGAGCTCCAAGCTGCGCTTCAAACATGATCTTCTTTCCTTCGTTTACGGCCTTTGAAAGGTACTCCGAAACGTCTGTGACAAACGGAGCCACAATTTTCCCGTAAGTTTCGAGCCACTTCATAATATCAGCGGAGTCAACAGGAGGATGACCGTATCCCGTAACCGTAATGTTTTTCCACTCTACGATATCGCGTACCTTTTCGGCAAGAGTGTCAAAGTGGAGAATATCTGCCATGCGGATTCCTTTTTTCATATACTTATCCGCGTAAACCGGAGCAATGCCTCGTCTTGTAGAACCGAATTTTTTATCGGCAAGGCGCTCTTCTTCCATGATATCCTGCATTTTGTGGTAGGGGAGGCAGATTATCGCTTTGTCGCTTATTTTCAGATTATCCGGAGTTATTTTTATTCCCTTGTCCGTAAGGGAACGTATTTCTCCAACGAGATGTTCAAGATCAATGACCATTCCATTACCCATAACGTTGACGGTAGTTTCGCGGAGTATGCCCGACGGAAGCAGATTAAGGATAAACTTACCCTTATCGTTTATAACGGTATGTCCCGCATTATTTCCGCCCTGGTAACGGCAGATGATATCATAATCTGAGGAAAGGAGGTCAACCATGCGTCCTTTTCCTTCATCGCCCCAGTTTATTCCTACTATTGCTGTAAGCATTTTTTTACCTTCTTTCTTTTATCTTATACGTTTATGGAAGTATTGACAGCCGCGTCAAGATCTTTTTCATTTTCTGAAAGAACCGCCCGTACTTCTTTCAGGTATTCCTCCGTCTGCTCAGTTGCTCTTCCGGTGAAGCTGCTATTCTTTATAATAGTGTCAATGTCGGCTCTTGTCAAGCCGAATAGCTTATCATCGGCTATCCTGTCAAGAAGATCGTTGTCTATACCATCCTGTTTTATAGCTTTACCGGCATCAACCGAATGACGGCGAATTGCCTCATGAAGAGCCTGGCGGTCTCCTCCCATCTTCACGCAATGCATAAGTATGTTTTCGGTCGCCATAAACGGAAGTTCTTCCATAAGGTGTTTTTCGACAACTTTCGGATAAACGGTAACACCGCTTATGATATTTATATAAAGTGTAAGAATTCCGTCAACCGCAAGGAATGCTTCCGGTATACTGATCCGTCTGTTTGCGGAATCGTCGAGAGTTCTCTCTAACCACTGTGTTCCCGCAGTCATTGCGGGATTGAGCGTATCCGCGATAACAAAGCGTGCAAGAGATGATATTCGTTCACTTCTCATCGGGTTTCTCTTATACGCCATAGCCGAAGAGCCGACCTGTCCGGCTTCAAACGGCTCGTCAAATTCCTTCAGGTGTGAGAGGAGACGTATGTCGCCGGAAAATTTTTGTGCGCTCTGTGCGATTCCCGAAAGAACAGAAAGCGTGAAATAATCCACTTTTCTTGTATACGTCTGCCCGCTGACGGCATATGAATCTGCAAAGCCAAGTTTCTCCGCGATTTTTTTCTCAAGAGCCTTAACTTTTTCGTGATCTCCTCCGAAAAGCTCAAGAAAACTTGCTCCGGTTCCCGTAGTTCCGCGACATCCGAGAAGTTTAAGGTTTGACAGGACAAAATCAAGGTGCGAGAGATCCATCATCAGATCCTGCATCCAAAGAGTAGCGCGCTTTCCCACGGTAGTAGGCTGTGCCGCCTGGAAATGCGTATACGCAAGTGTCGGCAGAGATTTATATTTTTCGGCAAAATCCACAAGAGACGCTATCGCGCGAAGAAGAAGCTTTCGGATTAAAAGAAGCGCTTCACGCTGGATAATGATATCGGTATTATCTCCGACATAGCAGCTCGTAGCTCCGAGGTGGATTATCGGCTTCGCTTTCGGACAAACCATACCGTATGCGTAAATATGCGCCATTACGTCATGGCGGACTTCTTTTTCGCGTCGGCTCACGACATCGTAGTCGATGTCGTTTATATGAGCTTTCATTTCCGATATCTGCTCGTCTGTTATGTCAAGTCCAAGTTCTTTTTCGCATTCAGCAAGCACAATCCAAAGGCGTCTCCATGTCGAGAATTTGCGGTCGTCCGAGAAAAGCTCCTGCATATCACGTCCGGCATATCGTTTGCATAAGGGATTTTCGTAAACGTCGTGCATTATATTTCTCCTTATTTCTTGAGCCTTGCGAGTACGTCGCGGTATCCGTCAAGAACGTTCCCGAGATCGCGGCGAAAACGATCCTTATCCATTTTTTTATCTGTGTCCTTATCCCATAAACGGCATGAGTCGGGAGATATCTCGTCGCAGAGAAGAAGTTCTCCGTCAGCGCGTCCGAATTCAAGCTTGAAATCTACAAGACGGATGCCGGCTTTTTCGAAAAGCTCAATCATAAGCTCGTCTATGCGAATTGCCTCACGGCGGAGTTCATCAAGTTCTTCCTGCGTTGCAAGCCCAATAGCCGTGATCTGACTGTCGTTTATCATGGGGTCGCCAAGCTCATCGCTCTTATAACTGAATTCGACAACGATATTTTTAAGAGGCGTTCCTTCCGGTACGCCGTATTTCTTCGAAAAGCTTCCGGCGGCTATGTTTCTGACAATAACCTCAACCATAACAATATCCGCTTTTTTCACGAGCACTGTCGTATCATCTATAACTTTGATAAGATGAGTTTTTATGCCGTTTTTCATAAGGTAGTCAAAGATGATATTGGATATCTCCGCGTTCAGTTTTCCTTTTCCGGGGAGATCCTCTTTTTTTGCGCCGTTTCCCGCGGTTGCCGTATCCTTATACTTGATTATGCACTCGCCGTCTTTTTCCCCCTTGTAAACAATCTTACTCTTTCCCTCGTAAATCTTTTCCATTTTGCCGCGTCCTTTCAGTTTTTGTTTTATAAATAAATATTAAATTTATTTTCTTTCTGATAATTTTGCCTCAAACCGGTTTTTTGTTGTATTTTCGGGAATCGGTGTCGGATATTCTCCGCTAAAACAAGCACGGCAGAATTTCTCGTTTCCGATCAGTCCCGAAAGATCTTCAACAGGCAAAAAACCGAGGCTGTCAACTCCGATTATTTTTGAGATCTCATATATAGTATGCCGGCAGGCGATCAGATTTTCACATGAATCTATATCAGTTCCGTAGTAGCACGGGTGCAGAAACGGCGGAGATGATATTCTCATATGAACTTCACGCGCTCCCGCTTCGCGGAGCAGATTAACTATTTGTCCGCTCGTTGTTCCGCGTACTATCGAGTCGTCGATAAGTACTACTCGCTTTCCGCACACCGCTTCCTTTATCGGGTTAAGCTTTATTCTGACTTGATCGAGACGTGTATTCTGCTCCGGAGAAATAAACGTTCTTCCGATGTACTTGTTTTTGATAAAACCGATCCCGTAAGGTATTCCCGATTCTTCTGCATATCCGAGCGCCGCGTCGAGTCCCGAATCCGGAACGCCCATAACGACGTCAGCCGCGGCAGGATGTCTTTTGGCAAGTATCCGTCCGGCATTTTTTCTTGCCGCATGTACCGACACATTGTCAATCACGGAATCGGGACGTGCGAAGTATATGTATTCAAAAATACATATACGTTTTTCTTTTTCGCCGCAATGGACGCGGTTTGAATGTACTCCGTTTTCGTCGAACACCAGTATTTCCCCCGGAAGCACGTCTCTTTCAAAGTGCGCTCCCACTGCGGAGAGGGCGCAGGTTTCCGAGGCTACGACATACGTGCCGTCGGAAGTAACTCCGTAGCAGAGGGGTCTGAATCCATGCGGATCCCGTGCTGCAACAAGCTTTGCCGCCGACATCAGAACCAACGAATACGCTCCGTCAAGCCTGTTCATAGCGTTGCAAAGCGCTTCTTCGATAGATGGTGTTTTTAACCTTTCCTGCGTAACGATATACGCTATTATCTCCGTATCGCTCGTCGTATGGAAAATAGCGCCTGAAAGTTCAAGCCCGCTTCGCAGCTCGTAGGCGTTGCTTAGGTTTCCGTTGTGTGCGAGCGCCATTTTTCCTTTCTGGTGATTAACTTCGATAGGCTGACAGTTCGCTCTGCTGTTTCCGCCTGTCGTACCGTACCTGACGTGCCCGACCGCCATTTTCCCACATGGAAATTTTCCAAGTATATCCTTTGAAAAAACTTCGTTTACAAGTCCTGTTTCTTTGTATGAAGTAAACACGCCGTCGTCATTTACTACAATACCGCAGCTTTCCTGTCCCCGGTGCTGCAAAGCATACAAGCCATAGTATGTCATTGACGCCGCATGACACGGGGTCGATGAATATATACCGAACACTCCGCATTCTTCATGTACTTTTTCTTTCATTTTTTATTTCCCCGGCTACAGTTATATTACAAATTGTTTATTTTTTATCTGCTTTTGCCTTTTCAAGTGCCGCATTTATAAATCCGAAGAAGAGCGGATGCGCCTTATTCGGGCGGGATTTGAAT
>CAKSJC010000013.1 GCA_934462885.1 uncultured Eubacteriales bacterium
GTAATATGTTCCGCGGTTGTCGGAATAATAGAGGACAGCGTTCTTGCCGCATTCCGGACATTTAGAGTAGTTATAATCATAATCGTAATCATACCACGGGTAGTCGGGGAAAATAGGGGTGAGATCCGAAATATCGGGTTTCTCAACGTTGCCCTTTCCGCAGTTTATGCAGTAATAGCAGATTTTTCCGTTCTTTACATACCATACGAGCTGGAATTTACCGCATTCGTTACATCTGTTAACGTGATATGTGCCGGAATCGGGTTCGGAAACCGATATGCTTTCTGTTCCCTTGCCGTCGCAATCCTTTTCGAGACAGGTCCAAACGACTTCATAGCCTTCGATACGGTAGATTGCCGTACCTCCGCACTTTTTGCATGTGCCGAGAGTTGCTTTCTTGGAGTTTATTGAACTTATAACGTCAAGATATTCCTTATAATTTCTCTCTTTGAGAGCAAGAAGAAAATCTCTGGACGCGCTTTCGTTATATAAGGGTTTATCGTCGTCAAAAATGCCGCGGGCGCCGATGCTTACCGCCATGGTTGCAATCATAAGGGCGGCAAGAAGAAATGATAAAAATTTTTTCATATCTGCCAATCCTTTCTTAAAATGAGATATTATTACATTTACCAGTATATCATAATTGTGCCGCAAAATTGTTAATAAGATATTAATTATTAATACAGTAAATAAACTTAGAAAGTTTTTCTTTCTTCTGTATGCTTAGACGTATCGAACAGACATTTTGTTCCCATTTTGAAATATTTTTCTTTTTTTGTTTCACATTTATTTCACCGGCTCTTTTGCAAATTATCTTGAAAACTTCATTTTATAATGTTATAATGAAAATAATTTATCACATATTTACTGTTTCGGCGTAAGAGAGGATCGAAAAATGGAAGAAGCTAAATTAAACCGCTTAATGAAAGCTATGCTCCCCTTTATTGTAATGGTTCTTATCGAGCGTATTCTTATTCTTTTTCTCGCTAAAACCTCTCTTCCGAGGATTTTTGTTGATCTTCTTTCTTTCCTACCTGCTGCTTTTTCGGCTATAATCTTTTTCCATGCGAGCAATTTTACGGGAACTGACGAGGATTCTCTGCGCACTAAAGAAAAGCGGTCGGTTTTCGACTGCATGACGTACTCGGTAATGATCGCAGCTATCCTTGTCATAATGATGTACGCCCTTTCTTCAATACTTAACGGGGGTCAGCAACCGATAAAACTGACTTTTATCACTTTAATATCGAGCGTGGTGATACATCCGTTTCTTGAAGAATATATTTTCAGATATTTGTTTTATACACAGCTCAGGGAGATGAGCACAATATTCGGCGGAATAGCTCAGGCAATAATGTTTGCGATAGTTCACGATTCGATAGAAGGAATGCTGTTTGCGCTTTGCGGAGGATTCGCGTTTGCGGTGCTTTACGAAAAACTCGGTCGGCTTTTCCCCGCCATAGCCGTACATGCCGCTCTGAATCTGCGTTCTCTTCTGTATCTGACGGTTTTCGCATCCATGCCGACGGTGAGAGACGTTATCGACATAGTTATACTGATTTTGGGCTTTGCGTCGTTCTTATTCCTGTTCATTAGGCACGGACACAGAAAAGCGGCGGAGAAAAAAACAAAATATACGCTTTCTCCGACGATAGAAGCGCCGGAGTTTATCTCGGAGGATGAAGAAAAAGATGCTTGAGCCATCTCTTTTAGACAGAGAGCGTGAAGAAAAGATTGCCGAAATCATCGCGCGGTACAATGCGATCCTCAAAGAATTCGCCGTTCATGACGGCGCAATGAGCGCACATAACGCCGTAACCCGAACGACGGAGTCCGGCGATCTGCGGATGCCGCCTGAAAATAAAAAAATGCGCGACACAGACGCCGTATGTATGAGCGCTGCTCTTGAACTTGCAGCTCTTGCCGCCGAAGAAGGAGACGTTCCGGTCGGCGCAGTCGTTTTTCGCGACGGTGCGATAATCGCGGGAGATTGTAACGGGCGTGAAAAATACCGCGACGCTTCTTATCACGCAGAGACCGCAGTTATCTCAAAATCCTGCCGTCTGCTCGGCGGTTGGCGCCTTGTTGGATGTACGCTTTACGTCACTCTTGAACCGTGTCCTATGTGCGCCGGCGCTATATGGTGCGCAAGGATACCGAAAGTCGTGATAGGCGCAAAAGACGCGAAAGCCGGAGCTATGGGAAGTCTTATCAATCTCAACTCATATCCGCTGAACCATAAACCGGAAGTACACTTAGGAGTTCTCGAGAGCGAATCGCGTGCTCTTTTGCAGGATTTTTTCGCAGTCCGCCGAAGAAAAAAATAAACCGAGAATCATTGCGTGATCGCTTTTCTTTTCTGTCGCAGGCAACCGCCGCAAAATGCTTAAAAGACGGGAGAAAAAGGCAGGATTATGCGTAAGTCGGTAACTGATCCCGACATTCTTAAAACTTTACTTAGTAATCGTTCGATAACACACGAGAAAATTTGACGCTTCGTGCGCCGAAAGGAGAAAAATGAGCGAAACCTTATATATTTCCGATCTTGACGGGACTCTTCTCGACAGCGACGCGCGTCTTCCGCGTGAGACCGCCCAAAAGATAAACTTTCTTCTCCGGCTCGGGGTACGCATTACTTTTGCAACTGCTCGTACCTCTCGCAGTGTCGTTCAAATTCTCTCTGATATAGATTTTTCTCTGCCTGCCGCTGCGCCGGTTGCTTTGATGAACGGAGTTCTGATCCGCGACATGAACAGCGGAGAATACATTTCTTCTGCTGTTATCGAAAGAAAAACCGCCGAAGAAGTTTATTCACGTCTCATAGAAAAAGGCGCCGAGCCGTATATCTATACCGTATGCGACACCGAATACGAAGGAGACGCTCTGAGGACCTATTACCGCAATATTTCCTGTCCCGCTATGCGCTCGTTTCTTGATGAGCGCGTTGAGAGGTATTCCAAGCCCTTTTTTAAGATATGCGATTTTTACGAAGTCATTGGAGATGTGGTTTATTTCTGCGTTCTCGGGGAGGAGAAAACCATAAAGGAAGCTTACGCGAGTGTTTCCGAGATTTCTTCGCTGAACAGCGCCGTTTACCGTGATTCGTACAATCGGAGCGTATGGTATCTTGAGATTTTCTCGTGTAACGCGTCAAAGAGGCACGCCGTACGGTTTCTTCGAACTTTCACAGGCGCGGATGAGATCGTATGTTTCGGCGATAATATAAACGATATCCCGATGTTTGAGGAATCCGATCGGGCGGTAGCCGTAGAAAACGCGGTTGCCGAAGCAAAAAATGCGGCTGACGAGGTTTGTCGGAATGTTGCGGATTATATTGAAAAAGACAGCGCGGTACGCCGCAAAATCGAGTTGAGTTTTTTTAACTGAATAAAAAGCCGAGAAAAAAACATATGTTTCGGAGTGGATTTTATCGGCTTTTACTGTATAACACAGAACAAATGAAAGAGGGAATAAATATGTTTTCACTTGAAGATATCACGAATCAATCTTATGCCGCGGCAAGCGAGCTTCTGCGTGTTGCAAATGTGCAAAAAGGCGCAATAATGGCGGTTGGATGTTCATCATCGGAGATCTGCGGCGGGGTGATCGGTCATTTTTCCTCCCCCGAAACTGCAGACGCAGTATTTGAGGGGCTTTCAAAAGCCGCAGAGGAGTTCGGCATTTATATTGCGGCTCAGTGCTGTGAACATCTGAATCGTGCTATTGTTGTAGAGCGCGAAGCGGTAAGGCTTCAGTTAGAGGCTGGAGTCATTTCTTCGGTCAACGCGGTTCCTCAACCGAAAGCAGGCGGATCGTTTGCGTCTTGCGCTTACCGCTCGTTTTCTGATCCGGTAGTTCTCGAACATATCAAAGCCGACTGCGGACTTGATATAGGAAAAACGCTCATCGGTATGCACCTCAAGGAAGTCGTGGTTCCGGTGCGCCTCTCGATCGATCATATCGGTGATGCCGTACTGGTCGCCGCCCGCACCCGCTCAAAATTTATAGGAGGCTGCCGCGCCGTATATGACGAGAAGCTGTTGTGATAAGCGGGAGCCAAGGGGGCAATCGTGCGGCATTCAGAAGCGGTGAAACCTAAGAAACGAGGGATACTTCAAAAGTATCCCTCGTTTCTCTGTCAATAAGCTTTTATCCGAGCGGACAAAAGCAGCTTGACTTTTTCGTATGTTATGATTTTTGCATAGCTGGTCTTTTTGAGCATGCCTCTTGTATATCTTTGGTACAGCTTGTTTTTACATATCTTGTTTTCGTATACCCTGAATATACCGTCTATCCCCTTTTTCAGTCCGAAAGTTTTTGAAAAAGGGAACGGGGAAAAACTTTTTATAAAAAGTTTTTCCCCGTTCTTTATGCTTTTTTAATAGTTTCTCTTAATTATTTTACAACAGTTGTCATGAAAGCGTGGATTGCTACCGCGATTTCGGAACGAGCTGCCTGGTCCTTAGCTGCGAGCTTGCCGTCAACTGCTGTGAGAATCTTGTTAGCTACCGCCCACTTTACGTTTTCTACTGCGTAAGAGGAGATATTGTCCTTGTCGGCGAATGCTGCGAGATCGTCAGCCGCGCTTACGTCGTAACCCTTGAGGTTTGCGTATCTGTAAAGAATTGCAGCAACCTGCTCTCTTGTAAGAGCGTTTGTGGGAGCGTATCTGTCATCTGCTACGCCGTTTACTATGCCGTTAGCTGCCGCCCATTCGATAGCCGCTGTGTACCACTGTCCATCTGCTACGTCTGTGAACTTTCCTGTGTAAGCTGCTTCGGGCTGTCCTTCAAGTCTGTAAAGTACAGTAACGATCGTTGCTCTGTTGAGCTCCTTATCCGGTGTGAATTCCGTGTCGGAGGTTCCGTTCATGTAGCCGTTTTCATAGCAGTACTTTACTGCTTCTACGTATGCTGCGTCTGCCGGTACGTCTGTGAAAGGAAGTCCTGTTGAGGGCTTAGTGTCTGTTGCGGGAGCAGAAGAAGCGCCGCCGAGGTTAACTGTCATGTATGTAGCTTCTTTCCAAGGAGCTACCTTTTCCATGTTGTCGTTTTCCATAACGACGAATTCCTGTGTTGTTCCGTCTGTGAAGCAGTTGTTGATCGTTGTGCAAACACCGATAGCGCTTGATGTTACATTGTAGAGCGCGAACTCAACAGTGTATGTGTCGCCGTTGTCAACTGCCGCATATCCGAAGTACTGAGAGCATCCGTCAGCTTCGATTGACTTTGTACCTGTGATTCTGTCGTATACGTAAGGCTTTCCTTCGGGAGTGATGAGGTACTGTGTGGAATCCGCTCTGTTGTCGCTGTTCTTCTGGTTGATGATGATCTCAAAAGAATCGGCACGGTAAAGCTTCGGCTGTCCTTCTTCGTTAAGCTGAGCCTCGTTGTTGCGGTCGCCGTCGTTTACTTCAACAAAAACGTAAAGTGTGCCGTCTTTGTGAACCATGTAAACTGTAGCGTATGCTTCAGTGAAAGGCATTGTTACGGAGAGGTTTTTGTCAACCGTGAAAGAAAGAGCGTTGTCGTATGCTGCATCTTTAACACCGTCTACTGTGGGAGCTGTTGCCGCCTCGGGAGCTGTTCCAAGCTCGCCTGCTGCCGGGAATGCATTGGCGGGAATTACAAGCATTGCCGCTATCATTGCAATCACCATTACGAGACTAATGGTCTTTTTCATGTGGATCTCCTCCAAAAAAATAAATATATTGTGTTACCGGCCGCTGTTTGCGACGGATAGCATCTTCAAAAAACATACATCTCTGCTGCACCGCAATTATAACATTATATTTCCGTGAAATCAATATGTTTTTGAAAAAAGCAATCATTTTCCACATTTTAATTTTGTAAAATCTTTTTGATTTATACATATTTTAAAATGCATAAAAACGGAATATGTGAATGTGATCAAAATCTCTTTTTTCGAAAAATAATTGCACAGGACAAAAAGTAACCCGGCGCCAAAAGGGGTGTGACGTATACCGTTAAGAAACGATCAAATCAAGAAACGGGAGTTTTTTCACAAAAACTCCCGTTTCATTTTGTATTGCTCCTGCTTTTCAGCGGATGTCGTCTGCGGAGATAAGCGTGAATCCGTCCGCAGAAAGGAGAGCTTCGGTTTCGGATAGATCTGCCGCCACTTTCATTACCACATAAGCGTGACCTGCGCTTGGGGCTGTGAAAGCGTAGAGATATTCGATGAATATATTCTTTTTTGTTACCTCGGCGAGGAGTTCCGCGAGTCCGCCTTTCGAGTCCGGTATCTGAACTCCGATCACATCGGTAACGTTAACGATTTTTTCGGCTTCGGAAAGAGCGAAAGCTGCTTTTCTCGGATCGTTCACGATAAGTCTTAAAACGCCGTAGCTCTGGGTGTCCGCCACGCTGAATGCGCGGAGATCTATGTCCGCGTCGGCGAGGATCTTGGTTATTTCATAAAGGGATCCGCTTTTGTTCTCTGCAAACACTGATAACTGCTTTACCGACATTTGTTATTCCTCCTTTTGATTCACTTGTTCAGTGGGGTTCAGTTGTTGTAAAGCTTCCGTCTGTCTATAACGCGGACAGCTTTTCCTTCACTGCGTATTATGGATTTCGGCTCAACGATCGATATCTTTGCTGAAATACCAAGGACGGATTTCAGCGCTTCTTTTATCTCCGCCTCGCGTACTTTTATCGAGCCGACCGTATCGGAGAACAGTTCGGGAGTCATTTCTACGTTGACTTCAATAGTGTCTCCGGCGCCTACTCTGTCTACGATGATTTGATAGTTCGACGTAAGTCCTTTTGAGAGAAGCACCATTTCGATTTGCGACGGGAATACGTTCACTCCTTTTATGATGAGCATATCGTCGGTTCTTCCCATAGGCTTTGTCATTTTCGCAAAAGTACGTCCGCAGGAGCAAGCTCCTCTTGTTATAACGGCTATATCCTTTGTGCGGTATCTCAGAAGCGGGAAAGCTTCTTTTGTTATGCTTGTGAACACAAGCTCGCCGCGTTCTCCGTCGGGAAGAGGTTTCCCTGTTTTCGGATCAATTATCTCGGCTATAAAGTGGTCTTCGTTTATGTGCATACCTGTTTGATCTTCACACTCAAACGCGATTCCGGGACCGGATATTTCAGTGAGACCGTAAATATCGTAAGCTTTGATGTGAAGCCTTTTTTCAATGTCGCGGCGCATTTCTTCAGTCCATGCTTCCGCACCGAAAATTCCGGCTTTCAGCTTTATTTTATCGATAAGACCGTTTTCTTCGAGACTTTCGGCAAGATATGCCGCATAAGAGGGGGTGCAGCAAAGAATGGTTGAGCCGAGGTCGGTCATGAACTGCATCTGACGTTCCGTATTTCCGGATGACATGGGGAGCGTAAGACAGCCTACTTTCTGCGATCCGCCGTTTAAGCCGAAGCCTCCGGTGAAAAGACCGTAACCGTAGCTTACCTGACAGATATCTTCTTTTGTCGCACCTGCCGCAACCAACGCTCTCGCACAGCAATCTTCCCAAAGATCGATATCATTTTTTGTGTAGAACGCTATTACGCGTTTTCCGGTTGTTCCGCTTGTCGAATGTATGCGTATGCACTCTGAGAGCGGTGCAGACAAGAGCCCCGTCGGATATGCGTCTCTCAGATCGTCTTTCGTGAGGAAAGGAAGCTTGTAAAGATCGTCGCATGACTTGACGTCTCCCGGTTCGACTCCCTTTTCTTTCATTTTATTTCTGTAATATTCGTTGTTGTTCCAGACTCTCTGAACAGTTTTCACGAGCCTTTCGTCCTGCCATGCCCTTATCTGTTCGCGGGAGGCGGTTTCTATATCTTTCTGAAAATAAGTAGCCATATATACCTGCTTTTAACATTGATCATATAAGTATTATTTTTTATATAAGTATTAAATCACGTTTTTTTTGTATTGTCAAGAGAATAAACACGGTTTTTGCGAAAAAGTCTTTGTTTATACATATTTATTAAATAAATATGCGTTTTACCGATTTGTATTTCGGGAGAAGAGATAAAAAGATGCGCCACGGGGAATTTTCTTGAACAGGGTGGCATATATTTGCACGTAACAAACTTTTTTTATTCGGAGGGAGGTTTATCATTGAGCAATATCTCTGAAAACGAAGAGTACAGAAGCGACATGAAATATTCGAGCGAGAGAAGAAAAAACGGTGAAATGACTCCGGCGGCGGAGGATTATCTTGAAATGATATACCGGCTTTCGACAGATGACGGCGGGGAAAAGAAACCGGTACGCATATGCGCACTTGCAAACTGCCTCCATGTGTCTCCGTCATCCGCGTCGAGAATGGCGCAGTCCATGGCTGCGGGAGGATACGTGGATTTCAAGAGATACGGATATATAATGCTTACCGAAAAAGGCGCGAAGACGGGAAGATATTTCATAAAGCGGCATAAGACGGTTCTGACATTTCTCAAATGGCTTACGGGAGAGGAGAAGCTTGTTGAAACTGAGCGGATAGAGCATTATCTGAGCCGCGATACCGTAGAAAAAATGGAAGAAAAGTTGAACGGATCTCAGAACCGTAAAGAGGAAAACGTCATTTTTTCCGTTCATGACGGAAAAAAACAAAAAGAATTTCAAGGTATGCAAAGCTTTGCCGATACGGCTTTCTCAGACGTCGCGTCCGCTCATGCAAATGCTGCGCCCGACCTGCAAGGCGGCGAGCTTGAGAGAGCGTTCGATGAGAGTGAGGAAAAAACGCCGCTGTCCGTAAGTGATGATAGCGGAATATAAGTCGGCAAGACAACATAAATTATAGAGAATAAATCAAATAAAACGGGGAGTTATGTATGGAACACACAATATACACAAAAAGGTTTGATCTGACATCGGTTTCCGACGTAACGGAGGATTTTATCCTGCCGGATTATGTTCCTGAGATAAGGAGAGTCGTCGGAGTGCGGGGAGTGGCTGCGGTTGACGGGAAATACTTGTCGGGAGATGAACTTGAATGCGACGGAGGAATTACGTATACCGTGCTGTATACCGATAATGACGGAAAGCTTTGTCAGACTTCACAGACGTCGTCGTTTACCGCGCGCGCTTTGGCAAAAAGCGAGGATGACCGATATACGCTTTCCGACATCATGACGTCGTGTACGGCTGAAAATGTGACCTGCCGCGTAAGCGCGCCGCGGAAGATAACGCTTTCGTCAAAAGTGAAAATGCACGCGCTCTCCGAACGCGGGCGAGATATTTCAATGAAGAAGAGCGGGGACTTCGAGGCGAGGGAGAAATGCGTTCGCGGCAAGAGCGGCTCTGTATCGGAGCTTCGTGCAGGAGGCGAGTGCTCCGGCGAGATCAGGGAACGAGAGGGCGCGAAAATAATTACGGCGTCCGGAGAGGTGTGTGTGAGCGATGTCAGATTCGACAAAGGTCAGGCGAATGTTAAAGGAGACGCATACATATTGCTATGTCTTGCGTACCCCGACGGAAATTATGTAACGTCGCGCGGCAGAGCGTTGATAGAGGAAGAGATACCCATTCCGGAGTCCATGTCGGGAGGAGACCTCATGGGCTGTGCATTCGGAAACGCCGCGATGATAGAAATAGATACATCCGACGACGGTACGATATTTTGGAAGATGGAATATGATATAGATATTGCCGTTGCAAAACGCGAGGAATATGAAGCCACACATGACGCATACGCGGTAGGGGCGCAGAGCGTTCTTGAAGAGTCGGAATACGAGTCGTATTATCCCGCGGCTATGCAGAACGGACGTCTTACAGCGTCGGCGTCGGCGAAAATAAGAAACGGAGCGAGATTTGTATGCGGTTTCGGAACAGGTTCTGTCGATAAATGCGAGATCAAGAACGGGCGTATGCTGCTATGCGGAAACGTTAAGATATCCGCCGTAACGGAGCTTGACGGAGAGATGCAAAGCGACGAATGCGTAATTCCGTACAGATACGAATGCGACGCGGCAGCGGAAAGCGCGGATGAAGCGGTTATGCGTAGCATGGTTCGAGTGAGCGACATACAGGGAAGATGCGAGGGCGAGAACATAAATCTGACCGCGGAGCTTGCGATATCGGCGGCGGTCATGGGAGTTGAGCGGATAAAGTGTATTTCGAAGATCACAAAAATCGAGGGAGAAACGTTGGGCGGAAAAAACGTGATAAGACTGTATGTTCCGGATGAAAACGAAAGTGCGTGGGACGTTGAGAAACGTTTTTGTCTTGCTCACGAAGCAAAACTCGAAAACGACGTGTATATCATATGAAAACGACGCTTTTATGATCGGACGAAAAAGAGAAGAGGGGTGATTTGTAAACAAGAGGAAGAGCTGAGTTTTAAAACGGGGATAGTTTATCAAAAATCTTTCACAAACAAAAGCATAAAAATAAATGTGTTTTATTCCTATACTCGTTTTTCGGTTTTGATGTTTCAGTCTTATTGCTAAAAAACGGTGAAAAGCTTTCCCTAAAAAGCTTTTCACCGTTTTATATAGGTCCTTATTGTTTTCTTGGCAACAGATTACGATTATTTTCCGAGAACGGCCGCTCCTATGATGCCGGCGTCGTTTCCAAGCTTTGCAATCATAATTTTTGTTTTCGGAGTACCTTCTCTGGAGTATGTTTCACCCCATACTTTTTCAAGAAGAGGCTTCATGAGGTAGTCGCCCTCGTTGCATACTCCTCCGCCTATCGAAAGAACGTTCGGCTGGAATATGTTGATGATATTTACGATACCGCAGGCGAGATAGCTGATGTATTCGTCGACAACTTCGGCTGCAACCGCGTCTCCGGCTTTCATTGCGGTGAAAGCGGTGCGCGCGGAAACTTTTTCAAGATCTCCGCCTATCATTTCATCCATAACCGTGGCGCGTCCTGCGCGGCGTGCGTCGAGGATACGATCCTTTGTGATGTTGACAAGTCCTGTTGCCGAGCTGTAAGCTTCCCAGCAGCCGCGTCTGCCGCATGAGCAGGGTCTGCCGCCCTTTTCGATAACTATGTGTCCAAGCTCCGCTCCCGCGTAGTTAAAGCCGGAGTAAACTTTTCCGCCGATGACGATACCGCCTCCAACGCCTGTTCCGAGAGTGATCATTACGGAAAACGGCGCGCCTGCCGCAACGCCTGCCATAGCTTCTGCTTTAGCTGCGGCGTTCGCGTCGTTTTCAATGTAAACGGGCTTTCCGTCGAGGAGAGAGGATAGTTTGGATGCCAGCGGATAGTGGTTAAACGGAATGTTGTTTGCATATTCAACAACTCCCGTATCGCTGTTTGCCGTGCCGGGAGTTGCGATACCGGCGTATTCGACGTCATCAAGAGTGAGGTTGAGTTCGGAAAGGAGCTTTCTTGAAAGAGAAGCCATGTCGGCTACGATCGCGTCTGCCCCTCTTTCGGGCTTTGTGGGAGTGCTTCCTTTTTTAACTATTTCATATTTTTCATTCACGATACCTATGGCGATATTTGTGCCGCCGAGGTCAACACCTATGTAATACATATTTTTATCCTGCCTTTTCAAGAAAAAGATTGTCGTCTTAAGGCGACATATTTTTAATATTATAAACGAAAAAATATACAGTTGTCAACATTATTGAGATAAAAAGACAAAGTTTTATTTGCGCTCGGTTTTAATATGGTAAAAGATAAAAATGAATATCGAATAGGAGCGTTTCGTGTTAATGCGGAAAAGCTGCGGCAAAACAGAAACCCTTAAAGAAAAACACGCTGCCCATGAGACCTAGGATCTCGCGCACCCTCCGAGATGAAGCCTATCGTATGTGGATAATTTTCAGTGTATAAGTAAAAAATCTGCCGCCGTGATTTTTTATTTGGCTATTGACAATTGAGTAAGAGTGTGGTATAATGCGATAGAAATCGGGGTGTGGCTCAGTCCGGTAGAGTGCTTGGTTCGGGACCAAGAGGCCGCTGGTTCGAATCCAGTCACTCCGATGAAAAAAAGAGGGTTTTTACCCTCTTTTTTGCTTGTTTTACAAGTTTTTATCCGTAACTCTGCCGCATTTTTAGTGAAAATTCAGTATAATAACCGAAAATAAAAAATGTATAAACAGTCGAACAAATTATTTGAGCTTTTTACAACTCAAATATAACTTTTTCGACATGAATTATCATATGAAGTTTTGTATCATCCACATGTAGATATTCTGAATCCGGCGTCAGCATACAGCACCTTCGCTCCATCTTCGAGAGAACTTAACTTTTTCAGATGCGATACCGTTATCCATACCGCGCCTCGCTCTGTCAGATAGTCGAGTATGCCGCAAAGAGCCTTTGCGCCTTCGTTGTAGTCGGTACTCTGAAACATCTCGTTAAAGAAAACAAGCGCACCGTTTTCGAGAGTGTTTATAAGTTCATGCATTTCTATGACTTCGCCTTCAAATCTGCCGACCCCGGCGCCTTTTTCTTCATCCTCTTCTTCGCTCTTTGCAAACAAAACCTCAATGGAATGATAGCACCTCATTTTGGCGCTTGCCGCCGGAATAGGCAATCCTGCTTCGGCAAAAATATACGCTGCGGCGACAGACCTTATGTACACGGTTTTTCCGCATCCGTTATCTCCGAATATGAGAAAGCCTTTTTCGTCGTTCCCTCGTGAAAAATTATTTGGAACGACATTTTGTGTTTCCGCTATCTCCGAAACGAGCAAAAGATCGTATAGATCTTTTATATCGTCTGAGTTTTCTTCGGACACCGACGGAAACACGGCGGGACACCCTTTCTTTTTCAGAAAATTCATATACATGAGCGCGGCTTTGTAAAAGTCGAAATCTTCCGCGTACCCCTCGAATATCTCGGAAAGGGCGCGAAATATGCCGTCAAGCTTTTCGCTTATCACAGAGAGTGAATTTGTTTCAAGCACATTGTATGCTGTGGATGCAATATCCGGAAGCGTTATGTTTTTTTCGCCGCTGTCTTCGTTTTTCAGACTTAAAAAATTCAAAAGCGAGCCTTTTTTCAGTGTGTTTTTTTCTTTTTTCACCGAGTCTTTTACCATGGAAAATAAAGCGATTTTCCCGCTTTTATCGATTTCGGCGTTTACGCTGATTGGAGCGGATTCCGTCCGGCTTTCAAAATATGCGCAGATTTCCGAAAGAAGTTCTATTCCTCCGCCGGAGTACAGTTCGAAAAGTTCGTTTTTGAATAAGCGAAGCCCATCCGACGTAAACTCATACGGCAAAACGCAGTTGTACATAGACGTGATCAGCGAAAGCTCTTCTTTCAGCTTAACGGAGCAGCTTCTTAAAACGGCTTTCGTTCCCTGCAGGGACAGTTCGGAGCCTGAGCCTTTGAAAAAACGAAGATTTTCACGTCTTTCGGAGCTGAAGTTATCTTTCAGTATCTTAAAACGCTCAAACAGATCCGATAAATTTGAAAACACAGCAGGATTTTTGGCGAACTCCTTCAGTATTTCCTGCCTGTATTTTATGCTTTTTTCGGAAAGCACCGGGCGTGACAAAACAGAGATAAAAATTTTTTTCAAATGCCGCTCGGGTATAAAAAAGTCGAGCGTTTTTTCAAGAGAGAGCTTTTCAAATGTTTTTTCCTTAATATATCCGAGTTTTGGGCAGTTCGAATCGTAAAGCAAGCTTTTCATAGAATTGCACCTTTATTGTTTTTATTGCTTTGTGCGGCATATTTCGTTTTTCAGTCTTTTTTCAAGAGAAAACTTGTCAAGTCCGTATTTTCTCAGTATGTCTTCGGTGTATGCATGAATATTTTCAGAGCTTCTCGTGATCTTATAAACTCGAAGGTTTTCGCCGCTTACCGAGTCGGTTTCCGGACGAAGAATAGGATAGGGAAATTCTGCAACTCCCTGAAAATGCGTAACGAACAGCCCGATATTTCCGGAATTTGTTACCATACTTGCCGTCTGTACAGCCAAATCAAGTCCGTGCCGTTCGTCCGCTCCGCTGAAAGTTTCGTTGAACAGAAGAAGAGAGTCGTTTTCCGAACGCTCAAGCATACTTTTGGCGCGCTCAAGTTCATCTTCAAGACGCCCTTTAAGATAAAACTCCTCGTTTTTCGGGAAGTGAGTAAAAATGTTTTTGAAGCAATACATCAGCGCGTCTTTTGCAAAGATCGGAGCGCCCGACAAAAACAGAGCGACGTTTACGCCTACCGCTCTGAGATATGTTGTTTTTCCGCCGCCGTTTGCGCCCGTTAAAAAGTAAAACGGGGTGTTTTTATCATACATAACGTCGTTCGGAACAATGGTTTCGTTATCCGAAAGCAAAGTTATGTCATAAATATCTTTTATAACGAGCTTTTTTTCTTCGGAAATACGGGGTATTGTATACGGTATCCCGTGCTTTTCGGCTTTTTTTATTAAATCGACGGTATCCGTATAAAATTCGACGGCAGTGACGGCGTCATTTGGGTCATAAGTCAGTATCTCTTTGTTTTTTTCGATAATGTCCTGCGCTGCGGCATAAGCTTCATCAAAGAGAGAGCATAACCCTTCGGAAAGAGAACTGTCGCATTCAAGATGACGGATAAAAATGTTTTGGCTTTCTAAACCGAGTTTTTTCGCGGCTTCATCTATCATATCGGAAAACGAGGGAGAAGCGCTGTGTTCGCGGAGTGTTTTATGTCCCGCAAAAGTTATGTTAAATTTTGATATTCCCGAGAGTACCTCGGAAAGTTTTTCCGCGGCATCTTCATGTTCGGCGATTTTTTTACAAAATTCCTCCGATAAGCAATATCTGTTTATCTCGGAAAGGCGTTCGCTTTTTCCGCAAAGCGATCGGAAACACTTTGCAAGCGAAATATATTTTTCTAGAGCCGACATAAAGAAAAACGTTTTTTCGATTTTCAGAGATGATCGGCGAAAAAGCTGTTTCGCGCGTTCAAATTCGGTAAGCGCGCGGCGCAGAGCGCAAAAAGCGTCGTTCACGGAAGAGTTCGTCAGAATATCGGCAAATACGTCCTGACGTTTTTTTATTTCCCGTGAGTCACAGGGATATTTTATGATCTGCACTATACTTGACGGAAGCGCGGATCTTATCCTTAAATCGTCGATTATGTTTTCGTCGGAAATATTCCGGCGGTCAAGCGTGAGAAGCGACGGGATAGCTTTCACTTGTTTTTCTCCTTATTATGAGTTCATGATTATATATTCATGGATATGATATGAATAGTGAAGCTTGCTTTTTTATCCGGCATTATCACATTCTATGGAAAGAATAACTGAAAAATTACTCGATGCTTTATGTCAATTTAAATTTTATCATATACTGAAAACAAGGTCAATGGTATTTTTATTGTAATATCAAAGTGCGTATTTGTTGCATATACACAAATTGATCGATAAATATTATACGATTTTTGAAGAAAATGTGAGGCGTGCGCAAAGGGTTTATCAGAAAAACGAACCGCCCACGAGGTGTAGCTTTTACCGTTGAATGGGAAGCGGCAGGAATGAAGATAACTTATATAAATCTCCTTTTTACATTGCAAAAAAAGAGAAAATATGTTAAAATATAAATGTAAATAAAAGAATAAAATATAGCGGGAGGAGATCAAATGGCGATTGTGCGTAAAAGAAAAGTATCGGCCTCATATGTCGGAGAAATAAGAGATTTTGTCGGCAGGATCTTTTCATCAGGAGATTTTCACCCCGAAGAATATATGATATCCGAAGATATCGAGGCTCAGCTGTCGATAACAGGAGAAGTTATAGGATTACGCAATGCCGGATGCTTTGATGAAAATACTTTATACGCTGTGCTTAAAGAAACTCCTCATATAAACATCGGGACGGAGAGCGGATTAAAAAAGCAGATCGCCGCACGGAGATTTACCGTAATGTGCGGTGATAACGACAGAGCGCTCGCGATAGCGGCAACAGTGGAAGAACTTATAAAGATCGGCTTTTGCCGAATATTGATAGCGGCTGACACAGTGAGCGAAAGGGATAACATAGCAGCATCAATTCCGTTTATGCTCAGAGGAGTCGATGGGGTATTTGTCAGTTTGTATAAGAGAAACAACTCTGAGAAGTACGCGGACGAATGCGAAGAATGCATAGACGATTTTCTGACCGCGGAAAGCGCGTCAATACTTATAATCGGAAGAGATTCTTTTGCGAGAAAGAACAATATCTTAAGGAGAAAGATATATAACTGTTCTCTTGCCGAGCATGTAGCAGAGTCGCGTCCGGTAGTCATTACGTCGACCAAAACGGCAGAAGCCGGGAAGACCATATCGGATATCGGAGAGATATTCTCGCCGACCGCGACGGTTATATTTGCGGGAGAAGCAAAGGACCTGCGTGACGACGCGATATTTGATCCGGTGTGCGAAAAATCACAGCGCGCCGGCAAGGGCGATAACGGCGATCCCGATCAGCTTGCATTTTAAGAAGAAATATAGTTTAGCAGTTAGTGTTCAGTTAGGCAGACAAGGAGAAAATAACGAAAAAATTTTCAGGAATTTGTATTGACAAATATGAGAATATGTAGTATAATGTACCATGTCGTTAGGTCGGCGCCATAGCCAAGCGGTAAGGCAGAGGTCTGCAAAACCTTTATCCCCGGTCCGATTCCGGGTGGCGCCTTTATGTTAAAGAATCTTCAGATGTAACTGTCGCGTTTCATTTGAAGGTTTTTTGTTATTTCACGAGTTTTTTCGGAGTTTTTAAATGAAACTTATCAATCGGAAAACGTTAGTATTTATTTGAAAATCCGTTTTGGGGCTTTTGGGAGAAATTCAACAATTCCCGCATGTCGGAATTTGCGAGCGGTACTCCGATCCAATCCGCGAGACGAGAGCTTTCGGAGCTTTGTTCTCAGGGGGGCAGAGTCGGGCGGCGTTCTCGGACTTAAGGTATGCGTTGAAACACGCGGAAAATTCGGTGAAGAGCGAGTCTTTTTCATCTCCCCCTGCGTCGTCCCCCACAGGGGAACCGGATGGTGACGGGCGGCGTAACGGCAGTTTGCATTTGCAAGCGCTTTTATTGACATTCAAAAAAGTTGAAAAAAGCCCTTGACAAGGGGATAAGAGGTGTGATATAATAAAGGACGTCAACGGAAGCATAGCTCAGTTGGGAGAG
>CAKSJC010000014.1 GCA_934462885.1 uncultured Eubacteriales bacterium
ACCCGGCACTTCGTTTGCAAAGCTGAATGCGCCGTCCTTACTGCTGAACAACCAGCCTTTTTCCATTTCTTTTCCGCATTTCGGACATGTCATGAGAAATTCCTCCGATTTTTATTTTTAAGCGCCGTACCAGTCGAGAACGGCGCTTAAATTTTCTGCTTTGACACGCTCGCCGCCGTGAAGCATCATATCTAACATATCGTCCTCATCAGGCGTGCGTTCTTTCTTTTCGGCAAGGTTTTTGCCCGCTGTTTTGACCATCAGCTCCATCATGAGACGATAGACGCCGTGCAGCTTTTTGACATTGAAATTACCTTGCAGAGTGAAAAGCGGAATTTCTGCGGAAACAGCTGTTTTTTTCCGTACATTTTCCGTTTGCGTTCCGGTCCGCCCCATGCCGATGCCACAGACGGCGCGCACACGATAGCGCTTAGCCGCATTGGAGCAGCCCTTCACAACGCCTGCCATGATCCAACCAAGATAAATGATCTCCGCTCCGTTCGGAACAGCCTTCTTTGCTTCGGCAAGCGAGTATGCCGGAAGCCCTGTCTTTTCTGCCAACAGCTTGGCATATCGCTCTGCGCTGCCGGTGTTCGTGGTATAAATAATTGCGTTCATAATTATCCTCTTTTCAAAAACAAGACGCAGCGCATGATCGGCTTTGCGATCAGCACTGCGTCTTTGCGTCTGGCTGTTTGGTTTCAATAATAAAATTTTTGGCGTTTATTATGCTCTCGCTCTTACATTTCGGGCAAAACAGCGGAAATGCTTTCAGTTCCGTTTCGGGCAAGAGCTGCAAGCGCGTTTTTGCGCCGCATTTCGGACAAAAAACCCACTTTTTTTCTTCTGCGCTCTCTTTCATAACGATGTTCTCCGCTTTCTGTATCCGGATTCGATTTTTGCAATAAAGCGGTCAATGTGGGCGCTCAGCATGGGCGCAATACTTTCTTTCTCGCTTGCTCCGTCGTAAACGCTGTAAAGCAGGAACATCGGTCCATAGAATTCCAGCGCCAACTGCATGGCGGCGTCATCGGAATCTGTCAGCTTTCGAAAAATCGCCGCCATATACTCGGTCGGACCGGTCGCCAGATAATCGTGATAAAGCCCGGCAAGCTCCGGATCACGGTATTGCTCTAAAGTCAGCATCTTTCGAAAATTTGACGAAAAATGCTCCTTCGTCCAATGGTCAAACTGCGCCATACCGTATGCGCGAATCTTTTCAATCGGCGTGTGCAGATAAGCTTCCGCAAATCCGTCCGGTTCCGTTTCCGGCATTTCATATTCTTCGGCGCGTTCATAGTCCATTTTGTTCATCCGTTCCACGATGCTGTTAAGTATCTCCTGCTTACTCGTATAGTGCTTATACAAAGCGCCTTTGGTTATCCCAAGCTCCCCCGCAATGTCGCTCATAGAAGTTCCCAAATATCCGCTTTGTGCGAATAATTCAAGCGCGGTTTCCAAAATGCGCTCCTTTGTATCTCCTGCCATGATATCACTCCTTAATTCGCAGTAACCGTTCGGTCACTATAATTATAGCAACCGAACGGTTACCTGTCAAGGGGTTTTTATAAATTTATTAAGAATCAGCGAAACGACTGGAGCGACACTGTCAGATGTGCCGCTCCGAAAACAGTCATAAGTATCACGGCAGGGAAGTTGTGCAGCCAAACGGCGGCGCACAAAAAGTACAGCACGGGAAACACCGCAAGCGGCATCGGCACAAAGAGAAACGAACGATTCAGCAGGGCAACTTCCCGTCCGCAGGCAAAATAGCGTATCCACACGGCATAGTACAATATCAAGAATAGGACAGCAAGGCAAAACCAAACATTGCGGTATCGAATTGCTTCTCGGCTCACCAAAAGCGTGATCGCAGCCAAATAGGCAATACGGCTGACCTGCTCGACGATCTCAATCCAATGAGTGACCGCCGCGCTCTGTTCCGGCTTGTCCGCAGGAGGAAAAACAGCATAAGCAATATTGATTAACATGGGGAGAGCAAACACCGCAAGTCCAACCCACGAAAAGGATATTTTCAAATTCACAAAACGACACCCGCTTTCACGGCAAATTCCGGCAGTTTTGCGGGCTTGCCATAAACGGCGATCAGCGCGCGGAACTCCCGGCGGAACGCCTCGCGAAGCTCAGATTCTGTCAGATTCAAATGATCGGTATTGGCGAGAATAGCCAGCCCATAGGTAAAGTAGACCATGTCCTGATGAAAGCGGCGGGCGACCTCCTCGCTGTAACCAAATTCATCAACGATGACCGTAATAACCTCCGAAAACAGCACATCATTCTGGTAGGCCCCACGCTGTTCGCCTTCCAGATAGAGCCAGCGGAAAAGCTGTTTTTCCTCCGCCGCAAATTTTACGAATCCCATTCCATAGCTGCTGTAACGGCTGTCATTTCCTTCATGGATACGCAGCAAATCCCGCACATGCCGCGTGTGCATCCGAACGGCACGTTCGGTTAAAGCGGCTTTCAATTCCTCCATATTCTTGAAGGAAAAATAGATCGGCTGCGTAGAGCAGCCAAGTTTTTTTGCAACACTGCGGGCGTTTATGGCGGAGAAGCCGCCGTCACGCAGTACATCGACCGCAGCGTCAATAATTTCATCTTTTGAAACCTTTTTTGCGGCAGGCATGATAATCACCTCAATAATAACGCATTGTTATATATAACATAGCGTTATTATACTCTTACTGTTTTCCGTTGTCAAGAGGATTTTCATGTTTTTTTGCAAAAGCGCTTTATTTGCATTTTCGCTTAAACATAAAATCGCAATAACAACGGCAGCAAAACTCCACGGTATCGGTTTAACTTACGCTGTATCAATATTTGCCGCAAGTTTTCCGTGTTCCGAGGTAACAACAAAAAAGATATGACGTCGGATAAGCAAACCATGCTTTTGTGTTGATTACAGGTACGGACGGTATCCATATGTTTCGGCTCACATCTGACATAAAAAAGCCGAGAGGTTTTCATAATGTAAACCTCTCGGCTATGTATGCGTTTTCAATTTGTCCGAGCAAAAATTACAGATTTAACAGATAGAGGATTCTCTCTCGGTCAGGATAAGAATACGGAACTGGCAATTCCGCGGCGCTGATTTTGCAAAAGCCTGCTTTCTCATAAAACCTATGAGATGCATGAGCAACCGCAGGTGTAACCAATATAATATGACGAATACCTTTGCCGGCAGCATACTTCAAAAATTCATTATACAAAGAAAGTCCGACTTTCTGCGAACCAAACGCCTTGTCTGCAAAAATTTTTTTCAAAACAGCGCAGTTGTTCTCCTTTAACATAAGTCCGATCGTACCAATCACTTTGCCATCGTCTAAAGCAATCCAAAATTCACCGCCGGGCTGCCTAACTGCGCCGGATATCAATTAAATCCGACTGTTCTTGAAGCGACAGCCGATTTTTGCTTCGCCATTCCGGATAGAAAGAATCAGTGCGATAATTTCATCGTCAAATTTTCCGCTATATGTTTCAATTTTCAGCATCATTACCTCTTCGAGGACGGTTGAATAAATCGCCGTGCGTGACCTGCATTCTAAGTTAAAAACTCCTCACGCGGAAGCTGAAAAAACGCTAAAAATCTATTCGGAACGTTCCTCTCAATTCTCTCCCGCAAAGAATTTTATACAGTGATCAACCAAATCTGTCATTTCCGCTTCCCTGCCCAGTATATAAACCGGAAGAGAAACGGCTTCGCTCACGGCGTGTTTGATCATTGCTTCTTCCTCCGCCGAGATACGGCGTTTTTTGCCGACAGCGCCTTTCCAGTTTTCGTCGACGCTCATCGGAAAGCACACCAAAGCAATTACCATTCCTCCGCAGAGTCCCTCTATTGCCTTAATCGTTCTTATGATATACTCAATATCGTCGAAAGGATTTATACATAATACCGTCGCGTCCGGCTGCATTGCCGCCGCAACCGTCTGATGATCTATCGGAAACATCATCGCGTTATAATCGTTATACGCGATAAAGCCGCTCTGCACCCCGCAAAGAATTAAATCTACGTTCTTTTTTGTGATATCCCATATCATTCCGTTTATCGCTGTCACGGTCTGCGCCGGATCGAGTTCCACCTGACCGTTATATCCGCACGGAAAAACTTCATCCATCCCAAACAGCGGAGCTGTCGGCTCGGTTCCGATCTCGCCTATCGTATACCCGTACTCCGTCATCTTTTTACGGATATACAGCTGAAGCGAAAACTTCCCCTGCTTCGAGTTAGTTCCCGCTACGCAAAGTACCGGACGATCCGTCCTGAACATCTTTCCGAAGCGCCTGTTTAAGTTCTTTTCGGTGTACTTCGGATAGAAGTAACGCCCTTCTGACAATATGCCCGCAGACACATATTCTGCGGGATTCTCAAAGAAATATATATTTACTCCCGCTTCCATAGCGCCTCGCGCCACATCGTCAATCAGTTTCTGTCCGATCAGCGGTCTTAATTCTCCGATATGCCCGAAAATAAGCGCGTCCGCTCCCGAGTAGCATATCTCCGACGCATTCTTTATCACACGACCGTTTTCACAGCCCGGAAGAATATCGGAAATCCGCTTACCGACATAACCGGTTATCCTCGGCGCGTAATAATCCGCCACTTCGAAACTAAGCATATCTTCATATCTTGCCAAGGCGTGTATCTCTTTATTGAACGGGAAAACCGCCGCTCTTTTTATCTCAAAGTTTAAGTGATTGCTCTCGGTTTTTCCGAGATCCGTTTCACCGGAACATATGCCTCTAAGTGAAAACTCATCATGCTCCGCTATATAGTTTGCCGCGGCGGCGCTGACCCTCGCGCAAAGGAAACTCGTTCCCTTTACGATTATATAATCCGGATTTATAAAAGCAGTGCGCATATTTGCGTTTTTGCCGATAATGTTGATTATTCCGTTTTTTACATAAGTAAACTCGCCTTCCGCCACATCGTCCGCCCCGTCTACGCCGATAACTCCGTCAAGAGCCGCCGGGAACGAAACTGCGCCGTTATTGTCAAAAGCCGAAACAAGAATGCTTCCTTTCTCCCGAAGTCTGTCGCATATCCGTTGTAAATCGTCCGTGTTGCCGCATCTTAAAAAGCCCATGCTTATGTTTATTATGTCGAACGAATAATTTTCCGAAATATAACCAAGGATCAGTTCAAAATTTGTTTGGGTAAGCTCTCCCTCTGCGGCAAATATTTTTATATTTGTTATTTCCGCCTCCGGCGCGCCTTTCTTAACAAGGTAGTATATCCCCGTTCCGTGACCTATGCTGTCTCCGAAGTCGTCTCCGCGTATCACTTCTCCGTTCGATACCGAAAGAGAAAATCCGCATACTTCCATGTCACGGAAAGCGATATGATCTTTTTTTACTCCGCTGTCCAAAATCGCAATTTTAACCGATCGTTTCAAAGTCCGGCCTCCTCTTTCTCCATAGCCTCAACGTACATTTCTCTTTGCTTTTCGAACATATCGGCGTAAACTCCGCCGGGTTTCTTTATAAGTTCCTTGTGAGAACCGTATTCGCCTATCTCACCGTCAATAAATACCGCAATGGCGTCCGCTATCTGAGTCGCCGCAAGCCTGTGGGAAATGAAAATCGAGGTCTTTCCTGCGGTCAGCGCAAAAAATCTTTCGTACAAATCGTTCTCCGCTCTTATGTCAAGGCTCGCCGTCGGCTCGTCAAGTACGAGTATCGGCGTGTCCTTGTAAAGGGCGCGTGCAAGAGCTAACTTCTGCGACTGACCGCCTGATATCTCTATTCCGTCAGACGAGAATTTCTTCGAAACGTATGTTCTGTCATGCGCCGGAAGGCTGTCTATAAACTCCGTAAGTCCGACTTTCTCAAGGATATCGGATATATCCTCTTCTCCGTCGTCCATCGTTATGTTCTCATGCATCGTGAACGCGAGTGTTGAAAAGTCTTGGAATACCGCGCTTATTTTTTTATAGAAAATAGAATTCGGTATCTTCCAGATATCAACTCCGTTGCAGTAGATGTTTCCCTTGGTAGGCTTATAGAATTTACAGAGGAGCTTGATAAAAGTGCTTTTTCCGTTTCCGTTGTATCCGACAATAACGAGCTTTTCACCGCTTTTTATCGTAATGTTTATATTTTTGAGAACATAGTCTCGGCTTCCGGGATACTTAAACCACACGTCGCGGAACTCAAGATCTATCTTATCGGCTATCGGTTCACGGTGAGCGGTCGGGTCGGAAACAAGATTGCTCTTCTCGGAAAGCTTTTTTAATTTGTGGTAATCAGAGACATCCTTAAGCTGTTTATTGTACTCGAAAAACAGATCGGTTATTCCCGCAAGGCACGAGCTGACCGACGTGATCGTCGTAAAGTAAAGCGTAAAATCAGCGATCGTGATAATTCCCTTCAGATAATACTCGACCAGTCCCCACAATATGAAAAACGACGAGGCTGCATACACCGCCGAGTTTATCGTTTCATTTCTGAAGCGCTTATTAAACTCCCCGAACTGCATGACTACCATATTATTTCTGAAGCCCTTAACTTTATTGAGAAACCAGTCGTACAGATCGTTTACGCGAAGCTCTTTCGCCGAACCTTCTCTGAAATAACAAATGCTTGTCAGATACCCGCCTTCTCTGTCGTTCTCGGCAAGTTTTTCACGTATTTTCAGTCCGTATCTGTATTCCCAATATGTAAGCACTATCTTTACCGCCATGATAAACGCAATGACCAGGAAAAAGACAATGTTTATATTTGAAATGATTACAATATACCCTATAAGAGTTATTACCGTTTGTATGATACTGCGTATTGTTCCGACAATATTAATTACAGCCGACACGTTGCCTGCGAGACGTATGTTATCGCTCTCTTTTGTGTCCTCAAGGTCGGCGAGTTCAAGATCCATTACCGTTTCGCCGATCTCCATTGACATTTTTCCGCTGAATTCTTCAACTATGAAATCGGTTCGCCTGTTAAGATAAGCGGAAATAAGCTTCAGCGCCAATACGGAGCCGCAAAATCCGACCACGACGTAAAAAATTTTAACATAATCCCATTTTTCGATCAAGCCCTGTATTATAAATTTCGGCGCGTAGACATACAGTATGGGCAAAATAGAGGATACTATTGTAAGAGGAACCATGTATACAAAATATTTAGGCGAGTGCGCGGCTATCATCCGAAAGACTTCAATTGCCTCGGATTGTTTTATACTTCTTTTTTTCAAATCAATACACCGTTGCCTTTATAAAATTTTGCCTGAAGATCGAAAAGTTCAAAGTACTCTCCTCTCGCCGCCATCAGCTCGTTGTGAGTTCCTTCCTCCGCGATCATTCCGTCTTTTAATACAAGTATCCGGTCGCAAAATCTCGTTGAGGATAAACGGTGAGAAATGAATATAGTCGTTTTGCCTTTTGACAGGTTATACATATTTGAGTACATATTGTACTCCGCAACCGGATCGAGAGACGACGTCGGTTCGTCAAGTATAAGAAGTCCCGCATCTTTATAAAGCGCTCTGGCAAGCGCGAGTCTTTGTCCCTCTCCTCCCGAAAACTCAACTCCGTTTTCATCAAGCTCCTTATAAAGCATTGTATTTACTCCGCGTTCAAGGCTTTCTACTTTAGATTTCAGTCCGCTTCTTTCGATAGATTCGTTCAGTCTTTCAGCGTCCTCTGGCATATCGAAAATTATGTTTTCTTTCATGGAATACGCGAAAACGCAGAAGTCCTGCAAAACAGTTCCGCCGCACTTCAGATATTCCGATATCGGTATCGTTTGAATATCTACTCCGTTTAGCAGTATGCGTCCCGACGTCGGGGTGTAAAGCCTCGTGATAAGCTTTACTATCGTAGATTTTCCGCTTCCGTTCAGTCCTACGAGTCCTACCACTTCGCCTTGGCGTATCTTAAAATTCAAACAGTTCAGAACTGATTTCTCAGTTCCGGGATATATGAAAGACACGTTTTCAAATTCCAAAACGATATTTTTTTGATCGATCCCCGCTTTCGGCAGCTCGTTGGAACGGTATGTTTTATTGTGATCGGCTATCCAACCCTTGTAGTTAAGGAAAAGCTCCATTTTTGAAAGCATTCGATCGATTATGGAGAATTTATCAAAAAAGCTTATTAAAATAGAAGTTAAAAGACTTACCGCGCCGAGAAGCATCGTATATTCCGCTATACTTATTTGCCCCTTATATACCGAATATGAAAACCATGAATACATAAGGAAAGACTGAACGACGGCAACCAATATGGAAAGTGATTCGATTTTTAAGGATTTTTTTATATAAGCCCTTATTTTTTTCATCTTTCGGGTAAGTACAATGATATTTTTCTTCACCACTATACTTTTCAGGTTATTGATCCTTATTTCCTTTGCATAGTCATATTTTGTCATAAGAGAGTATAGGTATTCAAGCCTTCTGTTCTCTTCTATTTTTTCATTTTCATGATCAAATGTTATTTTTCTTCCCTTAAACGTCAGCACTACCGAAAGAAATGACGTTACAGCTATAATTATAATAAAAAAAGGGCTTAAAACCGAGAAAATATAAAAAATACCGACAAATTTAACTATATATCCAAAAAATTCGCCAATGTGGTCAAATATAAACGCCGGATGTGCTCCCATCGATTTATTCTTCATAGTAAGAATCGAACCATCCTGCGCCCAATGATAATCCACAGTTATACCGTCTCTTATGTATTCGTACTGCACTTTATCGGAAGCTTTTCTCAGCGCTCTGTTTTGAAGAAAGACAAACAGCGATTGAAGCATCATAATCGCAAAGGTAAGTCCCAGATATATAAGGATAATACGAAGTATCTCTTCTTTACTCTTTCCGGTAGTAAGAGCGTCAATGACCGCCCCCAATCCGAAAATGTCAAGTAAGGGGAGTATTGCTGAAAAACAGTTTTTAATTAATATTATGATGACATATCCTGCCCCTGTTTTTGCGGAATACTTCAGCAACTCTTTGAATGTCTGAATTCTGTTCATTCCCGTAATTCATACCTTTCGAATACCACAGAAGATACTACAGAACGCGAAAAGGCACTTTAACGCGTTCTGTAACTATACTAAATATTATTTTTTCAGCACTTGCAGTTATAGGTCTGATATCCGTAGCAACATTCGTCAACACCGTTTGTTTCTCTGGAATACAGTGTTAAAAGTTTTCCTACCTTTTCGATTCTCGGCTTTAAAAGAATGGATTTCGTCATGTTTTTAGTTTCTCCCTTCATCCTTTTACTTAATCCCGCAAAGTGCCTTGCAAAGAGTTTTCAAATTATCCGCTTTCAAAAAGATACGCTTTTCACCTGAAAATCATCAGCATTTACAGTTGCCGCTCTGTCCCTGCGGGCAGCACGAATCTATACCGTTATTTTCTCTTCTGTAAAGTTCAAGCGCCTTGCCGTTTTTTACTTTCCCCGGTTTTACCAAGTTTTTCTTTTTCATGTTCTTCTCCTTTCTTTGCTCTGACGTTCTTATGTTTTTTCAGAAATTACGCTGCGTTTGCCTTTAAGAGTTCTTCGAGTATCGCGCACGTGTCATTGAGCATCTTGAAGTTGTCAAAGATCAAAAGCTCTGCCGGTATCTCAACATTGAATATCTCCTCAAGCTCAACGATAAACGACATGAACTGTATCGAATCTTCAATGTATGATTCTAAGTTTACGTCCTCGTCCTCGCTCTCATCAATAAATACGTATATCTTTTCCAGTGCCGATATTACATTGCTTCTTATTTCAGTCTTATTCATTCCGTATCTCCTCCCGCTTTAGCTTATCGCCTCAAGCTGATCTCCTTTGTCAAGAAGCCGCAGTATATATTTCATCTGCCCCTTATTGTCAGGGCAGGAATGCGTGCCTTCTTTCCGTATCGAAGGGCATCCGTCGCCTTTGCAAACCGGCGCAAAGAAGCAGTTCTCAAGCTCCTTGCAAGTGCTCGGACACACGTTCTTCACGTAGTAATTTTCGTTCAGCTTGATCTTGTTATCCTCGAATTTTCCGACGATGTTATTCGGATCTTCAAATCTGACAGAGCATTTGTGAAGCTCGCCGTTCGGGCGCACAAAGAAGCAGTTTCTTCTGCCGAACTCACACGCCCCGTCCGACGGATCGAGCAAGAACGAATAGTTTATGGTCTTATCGCACTCAAGAAGCTTCTCGTACAGCGGGAATATTTTATCTCTGTTGTAAATGAACGTATCCTGAAACGCAGGATCGATATTATCGGACCACACGCTGGCATAGCATATGGAAACGGAAAATCTGTTGTCGTTTCCGCAGATATCGGATATCATACTGACGTACTCGTCCATATGATCGAATATCTCTTCCGTGAGGTTTGAGCGGACCACTACATGGAAGTTGCGGTTTTTAAGCTTTTTTATCTCCATGAGGTTATCGTATATCCTCTTGAAGGTAGGCTGTCCTCCCGCAAGAGGACGCTGCATATTATGCATGGGTTCTATTCCGTCGATCGTGATCTGGAATGTCCGTATTCTGAGCTTCAGCAGTTCCTGAAACGTATCCGCGTCGAGAAGGTATCCGTTCGTTGTAATCGACGATTTATAGTATCTCTTATTGAACGCGCATATCTTCATTAATTCATGCGACATTTCCTTTATGTCGTCAAGCATCAGAAGAGGCTCGCCGCCGAACCACGTTGCTTCGAGAGCCGTATACTTATGTATGTTATGACGCACGAACTCAATGATCTTTTCCTTGACTTCCGGCGTAATGCTCATGTTATTATGCGACTCGTAGCAATATTTGCAGAGGAAATTGCATTTTTCCGTTATGCTTATTACCAATGACAAGTCGCTCGGGGCAAGTTCGTCGGTGATCTGAGTGTAAAGCTTTAGGTTTTCGTTAACTCCCTCGTCGACCAAGATTCCTTTTTTGACCAGTTCTTTGCACATCGGATCGTTTTCGTCAAACTCACCGTTATTAAACTTTTCCTTCTGGTCTTCGCGGTGAAGCTTGCAAAGGCTTTTTGCGCCGACAAACGCGTTGTAGATGAGCACATCTCCGCCGTCGTTCTCGCACACATAGTTGAACTTGGATTTCTTCAGCATTTATGTCTCCTCCCAAAAATATCGGTCGTTGCAAACATTGATGATCTTTGTAGTCTTACCGTCGGCGTGATTTATGATCTTATCCGAGACGACAAAGTTTTTCGGGTTTAAGAAAACGTATGTTTTATCTTTTCGATTAAGCATATCAAATCCGTTGTCAAGAAGAAATTTGAATCTGAACACATGTCTTGTCCAATATTCTTCAACGTCTAACGTATCTGTATTTCCGCGGGAAGCCATTATCCTGATTTTATCGCCGCGGAGTATCATCTGCCGTATATCGTAAAGATTTAAGAGTTCTCCTTTTTTATTAAAGTATACAAGATCAAGCGCTGAATCGACGATTATCCATTTTCCGAGTTCTTCCACAAAAACCTCGGTCACACAATGGCATTCGGAGTAGTTTAACTCCATGGGCAGGCAAGCGACCCACCTTGCGCGAAATCCCGCCGAAAGGAGCATTTGCGTGAAGATAAGCGACATATAACGGCAGTTCAGAGAGTGTCCTTCTTTTTTTGCCGTTTTAACCGTATCGTAGCAGTTTAAGCCGTCGTATTTTCTGTACGTAAGCGAAATTCCGGGGAAGCCGAGCATTTCCGCGGCATAACGCCGAAGCTTTATGAGCCGGTTCAGTTCTCCGCCCGTTCCCATAGCGTTTTTTATTTCCCAGAAATCGAAGAGCTTGCTCATCTCCGGCGAATCCGCAGATTCGTATGTAAACTTTATATCGTCCCTCAAGCTCTCTTCTTCATCGTATTCCGGATATAACCTAATGTAGTATAGGTCGTCGTTTATTGTATATTCGGCGTTGTCATAGAATGAATATCGCATTGAGAGACTCCTTCTTTCTCTGTTTTCTCTTCTGCCGTAAAGTTCTGCCCGACGCCGCGGTATCCGATTTACAAGATCGACCGCGAATAACGGCATGTCCTCTTTTAGGCGATCCCGGATGACTCTTCGAATATCGGGTGAATGTCATTCATGTTTCCGCTTAAGTACCGGATCAAAAACAGTGCTTTATTAAAACAACACTTTTTTTGTTTTATTTCCGTCCGCAAGCGTTTTATTTTTCTCTAAAAAATCGATTGTTTGAAGAAGGTCTGCGTATCGTTACGGGTTATTTTTCATCTCTGTTTCTTTCTGACTCCATTATACATTGCATGGAAATGTTTGTCAATAGGTTTTTGGAAATTTTTTCTATTTTTTCCACTTAAATTTTAAATAAAAAATTTTCGGGCAACAAAAGCGTGACATATGACATCTTTTCATTGTGCGTTTTGCACAAAAGAACATTTTCATACGCATTTTTTGATTTAATTTAACATATATTCGTCTCGTCATTATGCGTCATTTAGATTAGCCAAGAATTGGGATTTCCATTTTTCGAGTTTTTTCGACAACGAAATAAGGCAGCCGCATTATGCGATTAAAACTTTTTCGAATTCAAAAAAGCGTCCCCTGTTTTCTCTCAAGCCGAGCAGACAAACAAAAAACGCAATTCCTCATATAATTTACTATTCAATATCAATTTTACATATATTATATCTGTTTTTGCGATCTGAAAGTTTTAAAAAAGTTCGGGGAAAAACTTTTCCGAAAAAGTTTTTCCCCGTTTTGGCTGTCTGAGCGACGCTGTCACTGTCAATATTTTTTATTTTGCCAACGAAATTCAATAATACCATGAACAAATCGAGTTCTTGCGGTAACCCGGCGTTTTTTTCAAAAACAACATTAGATCGGAGGTTTACATTGCACAAACAAGCGATGATCTTATTTCTTATCCCTCCGTCTGCTTGTTTTTCCGCTTGATTTGTTGACTTTTCTGTTATTCTTTTTGTTCGCTAGTTTTTCGCGGAAATCGTGTTTTTTTCTTCTGTTCTTTTTCTCACGCATTTTTATGCTGCGCTTTATCCCGTTTATTTTAAGTAACGCCCACCGTTGTCCGCATTCGGCTATCCATGTAAATATTCTGAACACGGACTCTGCGGCAAACGAAAAGATTATCGTGAGAATCATATCTGTCGTCGGAATACGAACAATCGAGAAAAACTGCGGCAATAAAGTGAACGCAAGGAACATCCCCGCAATATTTGCGAAAAATACGAACAGTCTGTACTTATTCGGCGGCATACTGATATGATAAAGGATCATAAATCCGACAACCGAAAGGACAAGCGTCGCAGATGTTGCGACATCTTCCTTCTGCAAGCCGAACACCTCTCCGAATATAACGAGAGAACCTACTATCAGCGTATCTGTAAGACCCGCGGGCAGCGCTTTCTTTAAGACATTTTTGAGAAAATCTCCCTCTATGCGGTTTTTGTTAGACTCAAGGGCAAGGAGAAAGCCGGGAATACCGATCGTGAACATACTTATAAGAGAGATATGCGTAGGTTCAAGGGGATATACGATAAGAAGGAGCGATGACATGAGTGCAAGAAGCAAAGAAAAGATATTCTTCACAAGGAAAAGACTCGCGGAACGCTGTACGTTGTTTACGACGCGGCGTCCCTCGGCGACAACGCTCGGCATACGCGCGAAGTCCGAATCAAGTAAGACTACGTTTGCCGCCTGCTTTGCCGCGTCGCTCCCGGAAGCCATGGCGATTCCGCAGTCGGCGTCGCGCATTGCGAGAATATCGTTTATTCCGTCTCCGGTCATTGCAACGGTGTGTCCGTTCTTTTGAAGCGTGCGCACAAGAAGCTGCTTCTGTTTCGGAGAAACGCGGCCGAACACGGTATACTTTTCAGCCGTCTCCGCAAGTTCGCGGTCGTTCATCGTTGAAGCGTCCGCGTATTTTTCCGCGCCGTCGATCTCGGCAATGCGGGATATTTCGGACACGGTCTCCGGATTATCGCCTGAAATTACCTTAACGGCTACTCCCTGTTCTCTGAAATACTTAAAAGTCTCCGCTGCGTTCTCGCGCACCGCATTTGCAAGCACGACAAAACCAAGCGCGCGAACTCCTTCCGAGAGAAAAAACAAACCGTCGGGTGCGACGCTTTCGTTCTGATATGCGAAAACAAGAACCCTGTATCCTTTTTTTGTAAACGTTTCTATCCGTTCGCGGTAGTAGCCGAAAGAGTTTCCGAGAACGAACTCGGGCGCTCCGAGGACAAATGTTCCGTCGTCAAATGTTATAGCTCCGTATTTATAAGCCGACGAGAACGGAAAAATACCGCGCGGCGTTTTTGCACTCGAGAACCGCTCTGACGTTTTACCGTCTGAGACCGCGTGGGTAACGGCGTTTTCGGCGCTTCCCATGCCGAACGTATTTCCGGAAATTTCTATGTTCACCGCGCTTCCGGAGTTTCCGATACCGAGAGCTCTGCCGTTCTGCGCACTTGTCCGATTTCTGTTACATCCGGCGTTCGCCGTGTTCCCTGTATTTTCCGTGTTTTCCGATATTTTCGTTCCTTCGCGGAAATATTCGCGCAGGGCTTCCATCGTGGCGTTATTGTCGCGAGAGGCGGAAACATACGAATAAAGCGCCGTTTCCAAACCTCCGTCCTCGGTTATAACTGAATTATTTACCGAAAACATACCGTAGACTTTCATTCCCGCCTCGGTTATCGTTCCCGTTTTATCTACGCAGAGCACATCGACGCGTGCAAGCGATTCGATGCTCTTCATATTATTTAAAAGTACTTTCCGTCCCGAAAGGCGGATAGTTCCGAGCGCGAGTGCGGCGGTAGTTAAAAGGTAGAGTCCCTCCGGGATCATTCCGATAACCGCGGCAACCATGGCCACGATGCTGTCGGAAAAATCCGCGCCGCTTATAAAGTAGCTTTGGCAGAACAGTACCGCGCCGATAGGTATAAGAATTACTCCAAGCCACTTTACGATCTTATTTATCGATCGGATCATCTCGGAGTGCTCGTCCTCGTCAAGATTTTTTGCTTCCGCAGCGAGTTTGGAGATATACGACGCCGCTCCTACGTTTTCGAGTTTGGCCACGCACTCGCCCGAAATAATGAAGCTTCCGGACATGAGCGCCGCTCCCGCTTCTTTCGGGATTTCGTTTTCCTCTCCGGTAAGGAGAGATTCGTTCACGAGGACTCGTCCCTCAAGTACTCTCGCGTCGGCGCAAATCTGATCTCCCGAAGAAAAGATGACGACATCGTCTCGCACGAGAGCAGAGGACGGAACTTTCTTACGTTCCCCGTTCCGAATCACAATGGCGTGCGGAGCGTTCAAGAGACTCATCTTTTCAAGTACTCTCTTCGCGCGTATCTCCTGTAAAATTCCGACAAGAGTGTTGCCGATGACTATCGGCAGAAAAGTAAGGTTACGGAAGGATCCGACAATGCATAAAAGAACCGTGATAACAAGAAATATGAAGTTAAAATAGGTGAATATGTTCGACAAAACTATCTTTTTTACGCTTTTGCCGACTGTTATGTTTACTTCATTGGTAAGCCCGCGTTCTCTCCGCTCCGCAACTTCCGCAGGGGATAAACCCTTATATCCGTCGTAACCCAAACCTCCGTTTTGCATATCGATACCTTTCTTTTTTTGAAATAGGGAAAGACGTCTCGGAAAGTCTCCTCACATCGTCAAGCGAGCTAAAAAGAAACTCGTCTCCAAGGCGTCCTCCCGTCATCAAGTCTTTCTTTCATTAAAGGGCGTCAAAGACTCCACTTTGTTCCTTCTTTGGTGTCGACGATGGATACTCCCATTGAGGTAAGCTCTGCCCGAATTTCATCGGCAAGCGCAAAGTTCTTTTCTTTTTTAGCCGCCGAACGGCGCGCTACGAGATCTTCTATTTTTGCGGAAAGCTCGGGATCGATACCTTCGGCGGCGGAAGAGGAGTCATTCGCCGCTTTATTTGCGCGCTCCTCAAGCGAGAGCGAAAGAACTCGGTCGAAATCTTTGATAAGCGCAAGCTTTGTCGCGTTGTTCGCGTCGGACTTCAACACGTCGTAAACTGCTGTCAGCGCAAGCGCCGTATTGAGATCATTGTCGAGCGCGTCCGTAAAATTCTTTTTAAGAACAGCAAATTTTTCCGCGTCGACTTCGCCGTCTCCGTCTTTCAAAGAAGCTATTCTTGCAACAAGCTTGTCGTAAGCCGACTTCGCGGAATCAAGAGCCTCGTAAGAGAACACAAGCGACTTGCGATAGTGAGATTGCAGGCAGAACAGTCTGTACACTAACGGATCATAACCTTTTTTTTCAAGGAGCGATACCGTCAAAAACTCTCCGGACGATTTCGACATCTTACCGGAAGCAGTGTTCAAATGATGTACGTGGAACCACTGGCGACACCACGGATGCCCGATATACGCTTCGCTCTGCGCTATCTCGTTCGTGTGGTGCGGAAATGCGTTGTCGATGCCGCCGCAGTGAAGATCGAGGTATTCGCCGAGATTTTTAAGGCTGATCGCGGAGCATTCGATATGCCATCCGGGATAACCTACGCCCCACGGGCTGTCCCACTTCAGCTCCTGATCTTCAAACTTCGACTTCGTGAACCAAAGAACAAAGTCGCATTTGTTTCTCTTCGCGCGATCCTCTTCAACTCCCTCGCGCACTCCAACCTCAAGATCATCGGCGTCGTGCTTGTTGAAAACATAGTATTCCTTTAATTTAGACGTGTCGAAGTATACGTTTCCGTCAGAAACGTATGCGTATCCCTTATTGAGAAGTCCCTCTATCATTTTTATAAACTCGGGAATGTACGATGTGGCGGGAACGACAAACTCAGGTTTTTTTATGTTTAACTTATCACAGTCGGAGAAAAACGCATCGGTATAGAACTTTGCGATCTCCATAACGGTTTTGTGCTCGCGGCGCGCGCCTTTCAGCATCTTATCCTCGCCGGTGTCGGCGTCGCTTGAAAGATGTCCGACATCCGTTATGTTCATGCAGCGCTTTACCGTCAAACCGCTGTAATTCAGATATTTTTCAAGAACGTCCTCCATAATGTACGAA